>CALATR010001111.1 GCA_937891875.1 uncultured Pseudomonadota bacterium
CGGGACCCCACGCTGGGGGGCGCCGGTGCCCACCTCGAACACGTAGACGCTGACCTGCCCGGACGCCTCGGCGGCGAGGGCGACGGCGGGAGCGCACAGGGCGGCGAGCGCCGCGCCAGCGAGGCCGAGGGTCGGAAGATGCCGGATCACAGGCAGTTCTCCGGGTTTGCCCGGCAGTCGGCCATGGCCTTGCGCAGGGTCGCGGCGTCCTTGAAGAGCTGGGAGTCCTCGATTCGCTTGAGGGTCGACTCGGCGTCGTCGTAGCGACCCGCCTGGAACTGGGCGTAGCCGACCGCGTAGGCGACGGGATCCTCGTCGAGGAGGCCCAGCGTCTCCAGGCGCGGCACCAGCGCGATGGCCTGGCCCCACTCCTCGGCACGAACCAGCAGGTCCAGCCGCAGGCGGGCCTTGAGCTCGGCGTCGGGGATGAGCGAGTTCATGTAGAAGGCGCGCTCGAGGCGACCGGCGTCACGGAAGCACTCGGTCGCTGGAGCGGCGAGGGTGGGGTCCAGCTCGGCGGCCTGCTGGAGGATGCTGCCGCACGCGCCGGGCAGGCCCTTGTCGACGTAGGTGACGGCGAGGCGGGTGTAGACGTCGGGCTCGCTCGGGAAGCGCACCCGGGCCGCCTCCAGGACGCTCGCAGCCTCGTCGAGATTGCCGGTCCGACGCAGGGACTCGCCGACCGCGAGCCAGGCGGCGGGGTCGTCCTGCACGCGCTCGAGGTAGCGGCTGCCGACCTCGCGGGCCTCCTGGTACAGGCCCAGCTTGATGAGCAGGTACAGGGCCTCGCGATCGAAGCTGATGTCGTCGGGGAAGCGCACCCGGCCGGCCTGCAGGGTGTCCCAGGCCTCGACGTTGCGATCCAGCGCCTGGAGCGCGCGAGACTTGAGCTTGTAGGTGCCTTCCACGTCGAGCGCGGCGGCCCCGGCCCGGTCGATGGTGGCGATCGCGGCCTCGTTGCGGTCGAGGGCGACCTGGGTCTGGGCGAGGCGCAGGAAGGTGTCGGTCGTGGTGTCGCCCGCGGCGATGGCGTTCTCGAAGTCGGTCGCCGCGTCTTCCTGGGCGCCCAGCTCGAAGTGGCAGCGGCCCTTCAGGCCCCAGAAGCGGGCCAGCTCGAAGTCGGCGCCGACCCCGTCGAGGTCGATCTCATCCAGCACGCGCAGCGCGCGATCGCAGTGGCCGTCGCCGATGAGCACGGACGCCATGACGACCTTCTCGAGGTCCTCTGGCGCGGTGGTCTTCTCGGCGGGCGCGTCGTTGCCGCGGGCGGCGTCGGCGACGGGCACGACGGCGGGCAGCGCCAGCGCGCAGAGCAGGGAGAGTGCAGGGAGGATGCGGATCATCAGTCCAACCTGAACTCGAAGGGCTGGCGCGCGCGGATGGCGACCGGCTGACCTTCGTAGATGGCGGGCTCGTACTGCCACTGGCGCATGGCCTCGAGAGCGACCGCATCGAACACGCCGGGGGGCTCGGACTCGAGGACGCGCACGTCGGTGACCGAGCCGTCCGCCTGGATGAGCACGCTGAAGACGACGCGGCCCTCGATGTTCTTGGCGCGGGCGCGGGTGGGGTAGTCGGCGGCCACCCGGCGCACCGGGCGCGGGGGCTCATCGACGACCGACTCGTCCATGACCACGTTGGAGGCGTCGTCGAGCAGGCCAGCACCGGCGCCACCGAGGACGTCGTCGCTGAACTGGGGCAGGCCAAAGCTCATGCCAGCGAGCGCCGAGCCCAGGGATGGAGGCGGCGGCGCCTTGCTCTGGCGGGGCTTGGGCTTGGGCTTGGTCTCGGTCTTCTTCTTGGGCTTCGGCTTCTTCTTCGGCGGAGGGGTGTCGAAGACCACGGCCTGGGTCTTGTCGGTCTCGTCGCGCTCGAAGAAGGTGCTGTGCAGCAGGATCAACAGCCCCGCGGTGCCGAGCGAGCCCAGCAGCATGGCGGCCAGCCCCACGGCCAGCCCGAACAGGCGATGGCGGAGCAGCGCCTGCACTAGCCCTCCGCGTCGGTGATGACGCCGACGTCTTGCGCGCCGCCGAGGCGGCACTGGTCGATGACCTCGATGAGGCGCTCGGTGACGACGGAGCGATCCGCCACCACCAGCACGGTGCCGCCGCTGGCGTCGCGCAGGTAGTCCCGCACGCGGCTCTGCAGCATCCACACCTTCACCGGGGCCTCGTCGACGTAGACCCCGCCGCCGCGCTCGATGTACACCCGCAGAGCCTTGGTCGAAGCGGAGGAACCGCTGGATGCGCCGGGGCGCTCCAGCTCGAGCTGCATGTCCTTCACGAAGGTCGTCGTGACCATGAAGAAGATGAGCAGGATGAAGACGACGTCGATCAGCGGGGAGATGTCCATCTCCGAGCCGTCGTTGCCCGAGCGGCGGCGCCACTTCATGCCGCACCTCCGGTCGCGCAGACCTTCTCGATGAGCTGGTCCAGCTCGTCCTCGATCTGGCGCTGCTTCCGGGCCAGGAGCGCGCCCAGCAGGATGCCGGGCACCGCGACCACGAGGCCGGACTGGGTCGACACCAGGGCCTCGGACACGCCCGCGCCGATGCCGCCTCCGCCAGCGGTGTACATCATGCCGCTGCCGAGCGCGTCGAAGGTCGAGATCATGCCGGTGACGGTGCCGAGGAGCCCGGCGAGGGGCGCGACGATGGCGGCACCCTTGACGACGGCGGCCCAGGAGCCGGCCTCGTCACGGAGCGGGAGGAACGCCTCCTCGAGCCGCGAGCGCAGGGCGTCCTCGCCGCGGACCCCGGCGGCCACCCGCACCGCCTGCACGGCGGCGGTGTCGACGATGCCCATGGGCGCGGTCAGCTTGCCGCGGCGCGCCTTGTCGAGGAAGGCGTCGAGCGCGGTGAAGCTGTCGACCAGCGGCATGCCGCGGCGCAGGGTCCAGGCCCGCAGGCCGATCCCGAACCACATCAACAGGGTGACGGGCGCGAGGAACCACATCACGAACCCACCCTGACGCCACACCTCGGCGGCAGTGTCGAGGATGAACTCAAACACCGGCGCCGACCTCGCGGAGCTGGGGACGCTCCTCGTCCTCGCCTCCGCTGGTGGGACGGGGATCCTCGTGGCGCTGCACGTTGAGCAGGTGCAGGGCGGAGCGCTCGAGGCGGCCCATGACGCCATTGCCCCAGCTGGACAGGATGTTGCCGACCAGCAGGGCGGGGATCGCGACGATGAGGCCCAGCTGGGTCGTGACCAGGGCCTCGGAGATACCGCCCGAGAGTCGGCGGGGATCGCCCGTTCCAAACTCGGTGATGATGTCGAAGGTGGCGATCATGCCGGTGACGGTGCCCAGCAGACCCATCAGCGGGGCGACCGCCGCGATGACCAGGATGGCGGTCGAGAAGCGATCGACCTTGGGCTGCTCCCGGAGGATGGCCTCGCCCACGACGTCTTCGAGCTGGTTCCGGGGACGGGCGAAGTTGGCGACCACCGCCTCGGCGATCCGACCGACCGCACCCCGGCCCTTCTTCGCCAGCGCCAGCGCCGCGCCGTCCTCGCCGGCCCGGAGCTTGTCCGCCACCTGCTCGACGAAGGACTGCCCGCTTCCGCCGACCAGCATCAGGGAGAGGGTGCGCAGGGCGACCAGCACGATGGCGAGGAAGCCGAGGCCGATGATGACCAGGCCAGCCGGACCGCCAGCCTCGACGTAGCCGGCCCAGGTCTTCTCGGGCGCCTCGGTGATGCCCTTCTTGGTCGACTCGTACAGGAAGATGCCGAGCGTCTCGGGGAGCGCGCCGGCCTTCGCCGCGGACGCGGTGTCGGTGCCGCCGTCCCGCCACAGCTGGACCCGCCCCTGGCCGACCGGCTTGAGCGCCCCAGAGCCGGCGTTGGACAGGCCGTACGACGCGACGTTGCCGATGACCAGCACGTCGCCTTGGACCTGGGTGCCGTCCTGCAGGAAGTAGGTGCCGGACTCGGTGCGGACACTGCGGCCCTCCGAGATGCGGTTCAGGCCCTCGGCGAAGGCCGCGGCAAGCACCGGAGCCTGCGGCTCGAGCCCCTCCCCCTGGGCCTCGGGCAGGGCGAAGCCCTCGCGCTCGAGGCTGGAGCTGGCCTGGAAGATGGCGTTGCTGACCATCTCCTCGCCTTCCATCGCCACCTGGGCGCTGCGCTCGACGTCGCGCAGGGAGTCCTCGGACGTCTCGGCCTGGGTCTGCAGCCGGACCAGCTTGCCCTGCAGGCGATCGAGCTCGCCCCGGGACTTGGACAGCGCGCTGGCTGCGCGCTGCTTCTCCTCGACGAGGCGCTGCTCGAGCGCCTCCTTCTCCGCCTTCAGGTAGGCAAACTCCTTCTGGTAGGCGGCGTCCAGGGACGGCGTCTCCGCGTGGGCCTGGGTGACCGGGAGGCAGAGCCCCGCCCAGACCGCGGCGATCAGGATGAGCGCGCGCATCACAGTCCCTCCACCAGGACGTTCGGAAGCTCGAAATACCCGACGCGAACCTGCTTCTCGAGGGCGTCGAACAGCTTCTCCACCTGGGTGGCGGAGGCGCCGTCGAGGGGCGTGTACGACCAGTTGCCGGGGCCGCCGGTGACGGCCCCCACGGTGCCGTCGTCAGACCGCCAGTACATCATCACCATGCCGACCCGAGCCACGTCGACCAACGCCTCACCGTCCGGCAGCGGCACCACCTGCTCGTCGAGGATGTTCTCGCGGGTGAGCCGCAGCTCGTCCTCGACCAGCTGCCACACGCGGGTGGTGGCGCGCTGGGGAGTCAGCGTGCCGTCGACCAGCTGACTCTCGATCTTGTCGATCTCGGCGAGGCGGTCTTCGTGACGGTAGGGGAGGCTGCCCTGGATGGAGCTCCGCAGGTCCGCGAGCGCCTTGTCGAGCACCGGGCTCAGGACCTCGCCGGCGATCTTCTCGCTCTGCAGGGCCGTGCGCTGGCGCTCGATCATGCGCTGCAGCTCCTCGACCCGGACCTCCTCCTGGCGGATGCGGGCCTCGAGGTCGGTCTTCTGCAGCTCGATGCTCCGCAGCTCGCCGCGGGCGTCTTCCTTGACCGCGTCGATCTCGGCGGACAGGGACTCCACCTCGGCGCGCAGCTCGGCCAGGCGGCGGGCCTGATCGGTCTCGTCGGCCAGCGCGACCGAGGAGCCCAGCAGGGCCAGCGCGAGCAGTGCGGCGCGGGGCAGGGGCAGGGGTGAGAGGCGCAAGCGCATGGACACTCCGGTGAGGGTGCAGGATTACCGGGCGGTGCAGTCAGGCCGGGGGCCAAGCCGAAACAAGATCGGAAGGCTTGCGGTCATCGACGCTACGCCTTTGTGTCAGGATCCGTTCATCCGCACAGCGACAGCATCATCGGC
Source organism: uncultured Pseudomonadota bacterium (assembly GCA_937891875.1). Lineage (GTDB taxonomy): Bacteria > Myxococcota_A > UBA796 > UBA796 > REDI01. The sequence continues at coordinate 5,322 of CALATR010001111.1, forward strand.
GGCACAAGCGACGAGACCCCCGCCCCGCTTCCATGGTGGATCGGGACGAGGGTCGCGTGAGAACGGGCGTCTTCCGCCCAATTCTCAGTTCATGTCGGTGACGATCCAGCCGGCGGTCCAGTCGGAGCCCGGAGCCACGCCACCGATGTGGGTGCCGCGGTCGAACCAGCTGTCGGAGGGAGCCGCGCCGCCCGAGGTGGCGTCGCCCTTGCTGGCCCAGTTGGGGCTGGAGAGGCTGGTGCTCTCGATGTAGTCGGTGGTCACACCGGTCTCGTCGGCGGTGTTGGCGCTGTTGAGCGTGGTGAACCAGTCGGCGACGAGCCAGGTGGGGGTCCACTCGGGATCGAAGTCCGTGGCGTCGTCCTCGTCGAAGAGGCCGCCGTCGCAGTCCACGACGATGCTGTTCTCGATGGTCAGCTCGCCGGAGAGGTTGGCGCCGGACAGCGCGTTCTCGTAGGTCTCGCGGTTGTCGACGTCGATGCAGTCGCCGCCGAAGTTCGCGACCAGGAAGCTGTAGCCGTTGAAGCCGGTACCGCGGCGCAGCTTCATGCCGTCGTCGCCCTCGGGGGCGTTCTTGGAGCCCAGGAGCGTGACGTGGCTCATGGTCGGCTTGGACCGCGGGCTGGCCGCGTTGTCGTCCTCGTTGTTGTCCGCCTCGATGCCGCGATCGCCGGCGTCGTCGTACTGCTGCACGACGGCGTGCTGGAGCTTGCCGGTCCAGCCGTTGGTCCAGTCGATGCTGTCGTCGTGCGCGCCGGTGATGACGACGTGCTTGACCTGGGCCGCGCCACCGAAGAACTCGATGCCGTCGTCACGGTTGCGGTGGATCTGGATGTAGTCGACCTCGGTGCCGGAGCCGACGCCCTGGAACGCGATGCCGTTGAGCTGGTCCTCGTCGGTGACCTGGTCGCCGGCGTGGGTGACGACGACGTACTTGAGGATGCCGCTGTCGTCGGCGTTGTCGTTGCCGCCGTAGAAGCCGGCGTCGCCCTCGGACTCGACGTTGCAGTCGTTGGGGTCGGCGCAGAGGTTGTTGAGGCCGTAGCCGTTCAGGATGATGCCGCCCCAGTCACCGGGGTTCCGGCTCTGGGCGCCGGAGGTGAAGACGATGGGGGCGTCGGCGGTGCCCTGGGCGTCGATCTTGGCGCACCGGGCGATGGCCAGGAAGGAGCGCTTGCCGGTGGCGCCGTACACGGTGGTGCCGGCGTCGACGGTCAGGGTCGGGCAGTTGTCGGCGTCGTCACCGACGAAGACGGCGCCGTCGAGGACCCACACCACATCGGCGGTGAAGGTGAAGTCGGCGGTGAAGGTGCCGGTGACGGTGCAGACGCTGTCCGGGTTCAGGCCGTCGCTGCAGGACACGTTGGACGGGAGGTCCGAGGTGTCGGTGTCGTCGGTGCCATCGGTGGGGTCGGTCTCGCCGTTGTCGCAGGCGGCCAGGCCGAGCGTGAGAGCGGAAGCAAGGATCGCGGTCATGTACAGGCGCATGATTCTCCTCCAAGGGCCTCGTGGGCCGTGACGCTCCAGGTTTACGCCTCGACTGTGACGGCTCCGGTCTGTGCGGGTGAATCCCTGTCACGCAGTCGATCCGAAATCGCATAGGATGGTTGAACGCCGAAAATCGGACACACGCACTCTCTCCGACCCCGTCGCACACCATCAACTTGGCGAGAGCCGTCCATCCCCGTCACGTGACGAGAGCCGTCCGATCCAAGGCGTCACCATCTCGGCAAGGACGGGACACGGTCGGGCGGTACAACAGGGCCATGAGTTCTCGCATCCTCATCGTCGAAGATGAACCCGACATGGCGCGGGTCCTTCAGTACAACCTCAAGCAAGCCGGCTACCAGACCGTCGTGGCTCACGACGCAGCCGGCGCGCTCGAGGCCGTCCGCAACCCCGTCCCGGATCTGGTCCTGCTGGACTGGATGCTCCCGGACATGCCCGGCACCGAGGTGTGCCGGCAGCTCCGTCGCCAGGAGGAGACCCAACAGACCCCCGTGGTCATGGTCACCGCCCGCGGCGAGGAGATCGACCGGGTGGTCGGCTTCGAGGTGGGCGTGGACGACTACGTCTGCAAGCCCTTCAGCGTCCGCGAGCTGCTGCTCCGGGTCAATGCGATCCTGGCCCGCCGCACGCCGCCCACCCCCACCCCTGGGGTGGCCGAGCTGGGCGAGCTGCGCCTCGACCTCGACGGCTACCGGGTCGTGGTCGGTGACGAGGAAGTGTCACTGACCGACCTCGAGACCCGCCTGCTCCGCGTGCTCTCGGCGAGCATCGACCGGGTCGTGCGCCGCGAGGACTTGCTGCGAGAGGTGTGGGGACCCGAGGGCGGCGTCACCACCGCCGCGGTCGACTCCCACATCAAGCGCCTGCGGACCAAGCTGGGCGACGCCGGCCGCTACCTCCAGACCGTGCGCGGGGTCGGCTACACCCTGTCCACCGACGAGCGCACGACCAGTCGATGACAGGTCGGTGAGCGCGTGAAGATCGGCATCCGAACCCGGGTGTTCCTGGTCACGCTCGGCCTGACCTGCGTCATCGGCCTGGCTGCCGGCGCCGTGCTCGAGATCCGCCTGCGCGCCGCCCTGGTCGACCGGGTCGAGGAGGAGCTGGACCGCGCCACCCTCGCCCTCGAAGCCCACCTGTCGAGCCTGGAGCAGCCGTACACCGTGCCCCAGGTCGACGAGGCGACCGACCGCATGGCCAAGGCGGTCGACGCGCGGCTGACGGTCATCGCGGTCGACGGGCGCGTGCTCGGCGAGTCCGAGCTGGACGGCGCCGCGCTGCAGGACATGGACAACCACCGCGACCGCCCCGAGGTGGTGGAGGCCCAGAGCCGGACCCTGGGCGTGGCCCGGCGGCGCAGCTCGACCATGGCCGACGATCTGCTCTACGTGGCGCGGACCGCACGCCTGCCCGACGGCCAGGCGATCACGCTGCGAGCGGGCAAGCCCCTGTCCCAGGTGAGCGCCGCCGTGTGGTCGCTCCGGCTGAACCTGTTGCTGTCGGCCATCCTGGCCCTCGGTGCGGCGCTGGTTTCGGCGACGGTCGTCGCGCGGTGGATGCAGGGCACCCTGGAGCGCCTGGTCGACCGGGCGCGGGTCCTGTCGGGGTCGGAGCGGCAGGAGGCGGCGCTCCCGCCCGGGTCGCGCACGTCGATGACCGGCCTGTCACGGCGGCTGGAGTCCGCCCTGGACGACCTCGCCGAGGAGCGCGACCGGCGGGAGGCCGTGCTGGCCGGGGTGACCGACGCCGTGATCGCCGTCGACCGGGATCTCCGGGTCACCCTGATGAATCCGGCAGCGACCCAGCTCCTGGGACCGGGTGCGGTGGGCAAGCCGCTGGACACCGCCCACGCCGCACCGGAGCTCGTGGACCACGCCCAGGCCGGCGTGTCCCACCACGCGCCGCTGACCGCGGAGGTCCTGTGGCGCGGCCCGCCCGACCGCCAGCTGCAGGTGGTGGTCGCGCCCCTGCACTCGGCCGACGGCGCCGTCATCGTGCTGCACGATCTGACCGAGGTCCGCAGCCTGGAGCGGGTGCGCCAGGACTTCGTCGCCAACGTCTCCCACGAGCTGCGCACCCCGGTGGCGATCATCGCCGCGACCACCGAGACCCTGGTCGACGGCGCGATCAATGACCCGGAGTTCGCCCAGGAGTTCATCGAGGCGATCCACCGCCACGCCACCCGGCTGGGCAGCCTGGTCGACGACCTGCTCTCCCTGTCCCGCATCGAGTCCGGACGGCTGCCGCTGGCTCCCGAGTCCCTACGCGTGGGTGAGGTGGCCCGGTCGGTCGCCGCCCTGGTCGGGGAGTCGTCGCCGCAGCGGACCCCGGTCGCGGTGGATATCCCCCCCGATCTGACCGTGTGGGCCGACCTCAACGCGCTGCAGCACGCCCTGCGGAACCTGGCGGAGAACGCGGTCAAGTACGTGCCGCCGGACGCGCCGATCACCATCCGGGCGCGAAAGGCCGACGACCGCGTCTTCATCGAGGTCGTCGACGAAGGACCGGGCATCCCCACCGACCACGCCGACCGGGTGTTCGAGCGCTTCTACCGGGTCGATCGCGGCCGCAGCCGGGACGTCGGCGGCACTGGCCTGGGGCTGTCCATCGTGCGCCACCTGACCGAGGTCATGGGAGGGGTCGTGAGCCTCACCGAGAACGACCCCCACGGCTGCGTCTTCCGGATCGATCTGCCGGCGGCCCGACCCACCGAATAGGGGTCCGCCATGCGAGACCCGGACGGACTGAAGGACGCGCTACGACGCATCGACAACGCGAGCTACGGCGCCTACAAGCGGATCGCCGGACGCTGGCGCCTCGGCGATGTCGAGCTGCTCATCGACCACGTGCAGGGCGATCCCTTCGCCGCACCGTCGCGGATCCGTCTGCGGGCGCCCACGGGCATCTCCCCGGACCTGATCGTCGACCGGGACGCCCGCGAGGCGATCGAGGACTTCCTGCTTCGGAGCCTCAGCGAGGCGCTGGACCCGGGCGGGCGCTCGCGGCGGGCCTCGACCCCGGCCCACCGGGGCAGCGGTCGGAGCGGCGCCATCGAGCTGTACCGGCCCGGCCCGGAGATCCTCGAGCGATCCGCCCTGCGCATCGACGCCGACGGAGGCGCGGAGATCCGCCTGCGGATCGGCCTGCCCGCCCGCGGTCGACGCATCCTGGGACGGGAGGCGTGGGGGCTGCTCGCAGAAGACCTGCCCCAGGCCGCCGAGACCCTGCTGGACGTGGTCGGCGTGGAGGCACACATCGCGAGCGTGCGCACCCAGCGCGCCCTGCGTCGCCAGCTCGGCGAGCGTGGCCTCATCGCCTTCATCGCCGACGGCAGCGTGCTGCCCCGCGCGTCTGGCGTCGAGGAGGGACCCCTGCCCGGCGCGGTCGCCTTCCACAGCCCCCCGTCCCTGCGGGTCAGCCTCGACGGACCCGACGGCCCCGTCCCCGGACTCGGCATCCGCGAGGGCGTCACCGTGCTGGTCGGAGGCGGCTTCCACGGCAAGAGCACCGTGCTGCAGGCCATCCAGCGCGGCCACCTCGACCACGTGCCCGGCGACGGCCGCGAGCGCGTCGTGACCGTGCCCGACGCGGTGAAGATCCGCGCCGAGGACGGCCGCAGCGTCACCGGCGTCGACATCTCGGCATTCCTGGCCGATCTTCCAGGCGGCACCTCCACGTCGCCCTTCTCCACCGCCGACGCGTCCGGCTCGACCTCCCAGGCCGCCGCCATCGTCGAGGCCCTCGAGGCCGGGGCCCGGGTGCTGCTCCTGGACGAGGACACCTCCGCCACCAACCTGCTGGTCCGCGACGCCCGCATGCGCGCGCTGATCCCCGCGGACCGCGAGCCCATCACCCCCCTGGTCGAGCGGGTGGGCCAGCTCCACGAGGCGCGCGGAGTCTCGACCCTGCTCGTGGTCGGCGGCGTCGGCGACTACCTCGCCGCGGCGGACACGGTCATCCTGATGGACGCCTGGGAGCCCCGCGACGTCACCACCCAGGCGCGGGCCCTGCTCCCCGAGCGTCCTGTACCCCCGGGCCCCCTGCCAGCCCCCCTCCCCCGGGTCGTGTCCCGCGCAGGCCTCGCCCCACAGAAGCTCCGCACCCGCAGCGCGCGGCGACTGGAGTACGGCGGCCACGAGCTGGATCTGGTCGCGGTGGAGCAGATCGTCGACCGCGCCCAGGCGGCCACCATCGGTGAGGCTTTGCGCTTCGTTCACGGACACCTGGCCGACGGTAATCGTACGTTGCCGATGCTGCTGGACGCTCTGGATGCGATCCTGGAGGATGAAGGCGTCGAAGCGCTCTCCCAGTGGGAGGCGCCGACCGGCGACCTGGTCCGTCCCAGGCGCCACGAGGTTGCGGCGGCCATGAACAGGCTTCGCAGCTTGAGCATCGGGGGGACATGATGCAGCGGCCAGTGCTGGTGACCGGGTTCGGTGCGTTCCGCGAGGTCGTGGACAACCCGACCGCGCACATCGCACACGCGGTCGACGGCACGGTGGTGAACGGTGCCATGGTGGTCGGCCACGTGCTGCCCGTCACCTACGCGGGAGGGCCCGCCCTGGCGGTCCGGCTGGCCAAGGCGCTCGACGCCCAGCTGGTCATCGGGCTGGGGGTGGCTGGCAAGCGGACCGAGATCAGCGTCGAGCGCGTCGGCAAGCGGATCCTCGGGCAGGTGCCCGACACGTCCGGCCAGGCGCCGGCAGACATGGGCAGCGGTCCGGACGAGGTGCCGGCCACGGTGGATCCGGTGCAGCTCGCAGCCTTGCTGGGCGCTTCCGTGAGCGAGGACGCCGGTGGGTACGTCTGCAACGCCTGGGCGTGGCGGGTACCGCAGGATCTCGCTGCGCCCGCGATCTTCGTGCACGTACCACCGTCCGGGATGGATCCGGCGGCGCTCATCGCGGCCATCGCCGCGCTCACCGCACAGACAATCGCTTGACGAGACCAGCAAAGGCAGGCTAGCAGCGCCCGTTCCACCCCGGCCCTCTGGCTGGGGGGCTCACGGGAGTCTCATGCGTCACCTGTCTCTGTTGCTCGTCCTCTCTGCGCTGACCGTCGGCTGCAGCAACGACCTCGACGGCACCGATCGTCGGCCCGACAACACGACCGACCCGGACAAGGACGGCGACGGCTTCAAGGAGTCCGAGGACTGCGACGACGACGATGACACCGTCTAC
>CALATR010001112.1 GCA_937891875.1 uncultured Pseudomonadota bacterium
GGCTGCTCTCCCGGGGCACGTACTGGGGCGCGGTCCTGCTGCTCGTCACCACAGCACCTGCTGCCCTGCTCCTGGGCATCGTCGCCCGGACCACCTTCGCCTACGCCATCATCGAGGTCACCGCCGGGGCTCGCGGTCCGGTGCAGGCGCTGTCCGTCGGGCTACGCAAGGCCTCTCGCGACTGGCCGGCGCTCATCGCCATCCTGGTGTCGGGGGACCTGCTGACCGCGCTAGGGAGCCTCCTGTGCGGTGCCGGCGCCCTGCCTGGCCTGCCGTTCGCCGATCTGGCCCTGCTGCACCGCTGGGCTTCGCTGGAAGAGGAACGATGACCCGTATTCTTCCCCTGCTCCTCCTCGCAGCCTGTGTCTGGAGCACCCCTGGCGATGGCCCCGCCAACCAGGGCGCGGAAGCGGACGCCGCCGGACTCGTGCAGGTCGATCGCCAGGGCCTGCGCGCCCACATGACCGCCCCGGCCGACCACGTGCGCGTCTACAACCTGTGGGCCACCTGGTGCGCCCCGTGCATCGCCGAGATGCCCGAGCTGATGGCCTTCGACGACGCGCACCCCGAGATCGACCTGTGGTTCGTGAACACGGACCATCCCAAGATGGCGGACAAGAAGCTGCCCCGCTTCATCGAGCGGCACGGCCTGCAGGGGCGCCGTCACCTGCGCCCCAGCCCGGGCGAGTCCGACGTCACTGCCGCCATCCCCGAGGTGCCCAGCGTGCTGCCCACCACCTACGTCGTGGGCAAGAGCGGCACGGTCACCCACACCTTCCGCGGACGGGTCGGCCGGGACCAGCTCGAGCGGGTCGTGCGCTGACACGCCCCGGTGCAGCCCGCCCTCGCCGGACAGGCTACGGCTCCTGCCAGCCATCGGCCCGGATGGCGGAACAGGCAGACGCAGGGGACTTAAACTCCCCTTCCCGCAAGGGAGTCCGGGTTCGATCCCCGGTCCGGGCATCGCGAGGATGTAGTGGCTGACGATGACTCCGAGGATCTTACCGGCCGGATGCTCAACCTGTTCGGGCGAGCGGCGAAGCGCGGTCGGCAGGAGCTGTCGCGCAGCCTCGACGCCGGGCGGCACCAGCTCGAGCTGCGCCAGGCGCGCCGGGACCTGGAGAGCTTCTGGATCCGCCTGGGCAAGACGGCCTACCGCCTGTCGGAGGCGGACGAGCTGGAGCACCCGTCGATCAAGAAGGCCGTCGCGCGGATCGCGGAGCTGGAGCGGCGGATCGAGGCGCTGGAGCAGGGGCGCGACCCGGACGACGTCGCGTAGCTACGGGATCACGCTAGTTGGCCTGGGCCTACCGCGTGACGGCCGGCCAGTTGGCCTGGGCCTACCGCGTGACGGCCGGCCAGTTGGCCTGGGCCTACCGGATCACGGCCGGCCAGTTGGCCTGGGCCTTGGCGATGAGCGCCTCCTTGTCCGCGCTCCAGCGCTCGCCGATCTTGCGGTTGTAGTTGAGGTACAGCTTGCCGTCGACGACGGCCCACACCTCGGGATCGGCGTCGGCGGTGTAGCCCTGGCTCACCGCCCAGGCGCAGTAGCCGCCGAACTGGGGGACGTAGCGGGCGGGGTCCTTGCGGAAGGCGGTGGCGTGCTCGGCGGTGGCGAAGCGAAAGGTCGCGCCCTCGTGCTGCACGACGTGCTCCGCGCTGCCCTTGGCGGGCTGTCCGCCCTCGAAGTAGGCGACGACGTCATAGCCGTGGACCGCGACGCCCCGGCCGTCGACGTTGAGGGTCCCGCCGGCGGTGGGCTGGCTCGCGCCGCCAGCGTGGGCGACGTCTGCGACCTGCGGCATGCAGGCGGTGGACAGCAGGGCAAGCGCCAGGAACAGCGTGCGCACGAGACCTCCGGGTACGGGTGCGCCCCGTGGATGCCTGCCGGCGGCCGAGGTTGCCTGGGATGTCAGAGCCCGAAAAGAGAAACGCCGGTCGACCTTGTGGCCGACCGGCGTCCCGAAGTGGTGGAGCTAAGGAGGATCGAACTCCTGACCTCTAGAATGCCATTCTAGCGCTCTCCCAGCTGAGCTATAGCCCCATGTCCGACGGTCTCCCCGTCGAGGCCCACGCCTTCTAATGAACCCCGCGAGGCGGTGCAAGTGAATCCGCGCGGTTGTGGTCTCCGCGGGCGCCGACCGGCCAGTTGTCTGGCTCCGACCGGCTCACTCCGCGATCACTCTGTGACCGCGCTGCGATCGATGATCGGCTCGAGGGTCTCGCGCAGCGGCGTCTCGTCTGGCCCGTGCAGCAGATCGGCGAGGCGCGTCGTGGTCTCCCGCTGACGCGCGGCCAGGACCCGGGCCATCTGGTAGACCAGCTTGTACGCGGCGAGGTTGTCGCTGGCGAGCAGGGCGTCGAACGCGTCCTTGTGGAAGCGGAACGCCGTGCAGGGCTCCTTGGCCCGGACCGTGGCCGAGCGGGTGTTGCCGTCGAGGATGGCCATCTCGCCGAAGCAGGCGCGGGGCCCGAGCTCGATGATCGCGCGGGTCTCGATGCCGGTGTCCTTGAGGACCTCGGCCGTGCCCTCGTAGAGCACGTACCAGGAGTCGCCCCGGTCCCCCTCGCGGAACACGGTCTGACCCTGGCGCAGGCGGAGGATCTGCATGATGTGCACGATCTCCGACAGCTCGCCCGCGTCCAGATCGCCGAACATCGGCGTCTCGAGCAGGAAGGTGATGATGTCTTCGAGGGTGATGGTGTTGCCCATCTCGCCACTCCGGGTGCGGCCGACCTTGTAGCACAGGCGAGCGGGCCGGGGGCGTCGCGATAAGGTCCCGCGGTCGCCGCGCGGCTCGCCGGCTCGGAGGTCGAGATGTTCTACGAGGTCAACTTCGATGAAGAGACCCGGATCCTGTTCGAGGGCCAGGCGTCGGGCGCCATCGCCAAGGGCGCGCACGGAGGCCCCCAGTTCATCCCCGATGACGCCCTGGACAACAGCATCGATCTCATCAAGAAGGTCGCCCTGCGCATCGCGAC
>CALATR010001113.1 GCA_937891875.1 uncultured Pseudomonadota bacterium
CCCGGATCGCGCGGTAGCGGCGGCGGAGGTCCTTCACCCCGCCACTCTAGCGAAGCGGTAGCGCAACCCGCAACCGTTGCGCGCAACGATTGCGCAATCCGCAACGATCACCACGGGACCGAAATACTCCGCCACGGCCGCGACCGAGCCCCATCGCCGACAATGGCAGGACCGACCGATCCGGCAGTTCTGGCACGCCCCTTGCGAAGTGTCCGGGCACGAAGCACCTCGCGCCGGCGGAGACCCACCCGCCGCACTTCATCCCCGGAGCTCCCATGACCCCCCGCACCGCCGCCTTCCTCGTCGCCCTCGCTGCTCCCATCGTCGCCTTCGGTGGCGGCTGGACCGGAGGCCCCGAGTGGCTCACCTCGGAGGTGGCCTGGGCCATGCCCCTGCCCAACCCGAGCATGACCGAGACCCAGATGCGCCAGGTCTTCGATCCGCCCCCCCGCGCGGCCTGGTGTGGGCCCAACGGCATCGAGCGCACCCCCACGGATGACGAGTGCCTCGACTACGACGACGACCTGACCGCCTGGCTCATGGACGTCAAGGACACCAACGATCCCCTGTCCGTCGCGACCATCCCCGATCCGCCGACCTACTGCGGCGGCTGCTGAGGACTGCTGCGCGTCCAGAGCCCTTGCCCCCTTGCGTTGCCCATCCACTGTCCCCCCGGAGTCACCGTGTCTGAGCAGTTCGATCCGAGCCTCGGCCCCATCCCCCAGCTTCCACGCCCAAGCCGCGTGGACGACTGGCGTGACGCCGGAGAGCCGCAGCTGTCGCTGACCGCCCACCGACCCCAGGTGACCCAGCGCGAGCGCACCTCCTTGATGACCCTGCTGGACGGCCTGCGCGAGCCCGCCATCCTGCACCGCGACGGCCGTATCGTCGCCATGAACGCCCCCTTCCGGACGCTGCTGGGCCATCCCGCGCCCGACACCCTCATCGGCCTGCCCGCCGACGCGCTGCTCGACCACGTCGGCCCCGCGTCCACCGGCACCACCTGGCCCGCGACGCTGACCACGCCCCACGGCCCCCTGTCGGTCGGGCTGTCGACCCTGGACCTGGACCTCCGCGACGATCGCGGCACCCTCTGGCTCATCGGCCCCGTCCCCAGCGCCTCCGCGGCGGTCACCGAGCGGGCCCGCAACGCCCTCGATGCCCTGTGCGAGAAGCTGTGGGAAGGCGAGATGCCCGATCGGAAGTCGCTCATGGACGCCCTGACCGGCGTGAGCGATCTGCTCGGAGCCGACCAGGAGGAAGAGGTGGAGCGGACGTTCGTGGACCTGGCCGACGCGGTCTCCAACCTCGTGCCCGAGGCCCAGCTGGACATCTTCCGCCGCCCCGCGGTGGAGCTCTCCCCCGACGCCCTGCTGCACCTGCTGCACCCGCTCCTCTCCCGACTGGCCAAGGATGCCCGCGTCCGCGTCGACGTCGACGTCTCCGGCCGTCCGGTCGTGGTCATGCGCCGCGCGGCCGGCCCGGTCCTCCCCGCGGACGCCCTCGCCGATGCCCAGGTCCTCGCCAGCGCCCTGCGCGCCTCCCTCGTCGGCATGGACGGGGACCGAGTCGTGCGCCTGCGCCTGCCGGTCACCTCGCCCGAGTGCGCCGAGGTCCAGCGCCCCCGGGTCCAGCGCATCGCCTGAGCGAGCCTCCGGGGTGACAATCCGCGACCGAGCGGCCGAGGATTTCCGACGCTTGACAGGCTGATTCCACAGTGGCAGCGGTCCCACCCCGGGGCCGCTGCGCTTCGTTGGATCCGTCAGGGACGCACTCGATCCTGATTGCCCGCAGGGTGTCCCCCCAATTCCCCACAAGTTATCCACAGGGCGTGCCCCCGGACGCACCGCGTCACGGGCCGTCACCGGGGTGACCGGGGCCTGCCCGCCTCGTCAAGGCCTGGTCAAGGCCCCGTCAGCGGGCCGCGGGCGGCGGCAGCGCGACCTCGGCGTCGGCGGCGTGCAGGACGCGCTCATCCGCGCTGGCCGCGACGACTGCCGCCCCTGACGCCGCGAGGTCCTGGAGCAGGCGCACCAGCCGCAGGGCGTCCTCCGGGTGCAGTCCCGCGGTGGGCTCGTCGATGAGCACGATCGCACCCTCCACCCCACGCAGGCTCCGGCCCAGCTCCCGCGCGAGGCGCAGGCGGGCGGCCTCTCCCCCGGACAGGTCGGCGGTGGACTGGCCGAGTGGCACGTAGCCGAGCCCGACGTCGACCAGGCTGCGCAGGGTGCGGTCGAGGCGCGGGTGGCCGGCCAGCAGCGGGTGGGCCTCGGCGGCGGTCAGGTCCAGGAGCGCTGCTGCATTGCGTCCCTTCCAGCGGATGTCGAGCACGTCCTCCTGGAAGCGCCGACCCTCGCAGATCTCGCACGGCAGCCAGACCGGAGGCAGCAGGCCGAGGTCGACCTTGAGCTCCCCCTGGCCCTTGCAGGTCTCGCAGCGACCGCCCTTGGTGGCGAGCGAGAAGGTCCCGGCGTCGAGCCCGCGGATCTTCGCCTCGGTGGTCGCGGCGAGCAGCTCGCGGAGCACGTCCCACACCCCCGCGAAGGTCGCGACCATGGACCGCGCCGAGCCGATGCGGCGCTCGTCCACGTGCAGCACACGCTCGATGATCCCGCGCTGGACGACGCGCCCGTCTGCGCCACCGGCCTCGCCCAGCAGCGCATCGATGGCGTCGAGCACGGTGGTGCGCCCGGATCCTGCCGGACCGTGCACGACGGTGAGGAAGCCAGGTTGAAGCGTCAGTTCCAGGGGTCCAACCCCACGCATCGAGACGTCGTGGAGCACCGTGGCAGCGCCGCGCACGGACCCTGCCGGCGCCATGCGGGGGAGCGCTCCGCCGAGCCAGCGCGCGGTCGGGGAGTCTCCTCCCAGCTCGTCGACCGGGCCGGCGTAGACCAGCTCGC
>CALATR010001114.1 GCA_937891875.1 uncultured Pseudomonadota bacterium
GGTCTCGTGGAACGCAAAGGCCCGGTCTCCCTTGCTGCCCGCAAGCAGCGCCAAGACCATGAAGACGCGGTCTGGGTAGCGATACGGCGAGTCCGCCGCAGCCTTGTGGGCGCTCGAGAGGATGAGCAGCCGATCTCCGAACACCTTCTCCGCCACGATGAGCGCATCGGCCAGCGTGCGCATGCCGTCGGCGTTCTCCGCGGCGTGCACGGCCTCGTCGCGTTCTTGCTCCATCTGGTCACGTTCGGCCTGCGCCAGCGTCGCGCGTTCGTGGGCCTCGTTCACTTCCTGCGCTGCTTCTTCGAGGAGCTCCTGGTGCGCCTTCAGCTCGCCCTTCAGGTCCTCGATTTGCTCGTCGCGCTCGGCGACCGCCTTCCGAAGCGCCTCCTCGCTGGCCGATGAAGGAGCGGGCAGGGTCTTCTGGACCAGCGCCTCCGTGGCGCGCTTCTGGCGCTCGACGTCGTGCCGGCCGACCACGTTGAACCAGGAGGCGACATTGACGTTCCGGGTCAACAGCTCCACGAGGCGACCGCTCACGCGTGCCATGCGGGCCTTCGCGTAGCCGGCCTCCGAGATCCACCACGGGAGCAACAGCGGATGCTCCGCAGTGTTTGAGCTGCGGTTGAACCCCGGACGGTACAGCCGGACGGCACCGTCGTAGCACCCGAACTCCTCGCCGAGTTCGAGCCTGTCCAGCGCATTGGAGAAGGCCCATGAGGTCTTCGGACCGGCGAGGGTGTACACCGTGGCCATTCCCGCGAGGCTCGCGGCCAGGTGCTCCGGATTCACCAGCGGCTTCCGCCCCTGGTTCGTGGTCGAGACGACGACGATGTTGGCTTCGCGGCTTTCATCAAGGAGGATGTACCGGATGAATTCGTCGGCCTCGCTGAAGTCCAGCTCGCGGGCGCCTCCGAACAGATTGCGAGGTCGGATCTTGTTGCCATACTGCTCGACGAGCCGCGAGATGGTCTGAGGCGGTGCCGCAATCGGAGGTCGCCGCTGTCCGGGTGGGAACACGCGGCCGACGAGATGCTCCACGCGGACCCCGTCCCCCTCGCCGCAAAGACGAACGACGTTGTGCCAGTGGACGTCATGGTCGTTGCTCTGACGGTGCACCCACTGCAGGACCCACTCGGACTCGGAGATCACCCGGGTACGCACCTGGGACCGGGACGTCCGGACGTGGTCGCGGCTGGAGACGAAGTCTGCCGCTGACAACTGCTCCGGTACGCCGGAGCGCAGTCGATCCCGGCGCTTCCCGGCGAACTCACCTTCGCCGACGACCCAGGCGCCGTACAGCTCCACGAGGTCCCTCAGACCCGCACCCTGGATGGTGAACTGTGAGAAGTTGCTGGCCTGCATCGTGGCTTTGCCCCCGTGAGTGGATCGCCTGGAACCAGAATGCGTAGTCCGCTGGAGGGGCGAGCGACAACCCGTGCCGCCTACCCCCCGGGGAGCACCATTGCCCCCCGGGGAGCCCGGTGCGCGAGCGCGACCGGTGCGGGCGTCCATCGTCCGCGAAGGGTGCGACAGCGACGGAGTCTGGACAGCGTGGAAGTGGTGGTCAGGGCGGTTCATGGCCCTCGTCGAAGGCCCTGCGGACAAGCTCCTCGGCGTGCCGCTCGGCCTGGGTGCGTGGCAGGCAGCCGTGGAATTCCATGAGCGCCGCGCGCTCCTCAAAGGCCTCGCGCCATGGCTCGGGCCACCGTCGAACGGACGGCGGCAGCCCGACCACCCGGGCCCGTCGCTCGCTCGCGACTCGGACCCTGGCCTCGGGAAGCAGGTCGCGCGGGCACTCCAGCGGCAGGCGCCGGGTCACGACGGCACCTGCTTGAAGGCGTAGGTGGGCGAGCGGGTCGGGCCGTTCGGGTAGGCGCGAGCGAGCTCGTAGGCCTTGCCGTCTACGGAGAACCGGGCGTCGAGGTACTCGGTGAACAGGGAGCCCACGATGGTGGAGCAGGCGCGAGCCGACTTCGGGTTGCCCCGGCGGTCCTTGAAGCGATCCTCGAGGGGACCGTCCTTCAGGCGCTCCACCCACTCTGCGGAGGTCGCGGGGGGCTTGGCGTGGTGGAGCTGCGCGACCTCGAGCATGACCTGGTAGCGCGGGTCGTAGGCGTGCTCGGAGGCCTCGAAGTTGGTCAAGAAGCCGTCGTACGCGGACGTGCGCAAGATGGCGTCGATGGTCGCGGCCCACGACTGGCTGGTGCTGTGACGCGCGGGCTCGTCGCACTCCGGCTTGCCGGCCTGGACCCACGCCAGGACCATGCCGGCGAGCTCGCCGAGGATGGCCAGCCGGCTCCGCAGGACGAGACCGATGAGGTCGTCGATGCCGTACCGCACCGAGCGGACATTCTCGTTGAGCTCCAGGTTGATCGGCAGCGCGCGTCGGCGCAGGTCCTGGCCCATCTGGGTGAGGTTCATCGTGAGGCAGACGAGCAGGTCGTTCTGCGATCGGGTGATCGCGGTGTTGCTGCCGAGGCGGCGGAAGTTGAGCCGCGCATCGGTGATGCAGCGCTCGAGCACGGCGCTCTCGATGGTGCGCCGCGTCTTCACGTTGTCGATGACCAGGACGCGGTCGCCCGCCTCCACCCGCGTCGCGAGCTGCTTCTCGAACTCGGCGTCGTCTGGCGTGAACGACACCGAGCTCGGCACCGCGCCCTCGACGACTACGCCCAGCACGCGCGCCAGCGTGCTCTTGCCCACTCCAGGCTTGTTGCCGTTGATGGCGAGGAAGGGGTGGCCACGCCCCCAGTGGGGCATCGTGAGCGCGGTGAGGAGCGCCCCGACGAAGTTGGCGCGGTCGGCCTCGGCCTTCCAGTGGAAGTCGCGCAGCGCGGCGTCGAGGTGGACGAACGTGTCGAGGGCCTCGACCTGTGGGCCGTCGTAGTAGGTGCCGCTCTCGGCATGGAAGCCTGGCGTACCGATGAAGCGCCAGTCGCGATCGAACAGGGGCGACCGTGTGTACTGGTGCAGCCTCGGCAGCCGGGTTCGGACCTCCGGCGAGGCGACGAACGCGCGACCGAGGTCGCCCGGGAGCACGTCGTAGCGGAGGAAGGTCTGGCCCTCCTCGGACTCCCGGAGGAACCGGATCTCGGCGACGCTGGAGAGCAGCCCCGCGATGTTCCGGTCCGTGATGGTGACCGGACCGGTGCCGGGCTCGACGAAGACCAGGTCCTGCTCGTGTCGGAAGAAGCGGTGGGTGGGCGCGACGGCATCGACAAGGGCGGCGAACAGGGCGTCGATGGTGTCCCGGTTCTCGACGAAGTCCACGACCGTCTTGGTGCCGTCGGTGGCTGGCTCGGCGCTGGCCCGCCGCTTGTCGGCCTTGAGCTCCTTGCGGGCCGCCGTCACGGCCTCGCGGACGACGCTGGCGGGGAGCTCGGTCAGCGCCTGGACACGGTCGAGTCCAGCCCGGCGCTCGACCGCCGATCGGGACAGGAGCGCCTTCGCGACCTGCCGCAGTGCGACGCCGCGCTCGGCATCGGTGTGTGCCCGCGCCCAGGTGCCCGCGAAGGTCTCTACCGGGTCGCGGGGACGGGGTGGCTCGTTGGGGGTGGGGATGCCGCTGAGCTCCGCGACCAGTCGACACGCCGCAGAGAAGTCCTCGGTCCGTCCCCACC
>CALATR010001115.1 GCA_937891875.1 uncultured Pseudomonadota bacterium
CAGCACCAGCGCCCAGCGGGTCGGGACCGCGGGCCACCCCGCTGATCGAGGTGCCGAGGCTCACGTCGAGGGTCTCGCCGGGCAGCTGCTCGGCGAGCATCTCCGTCGCTCGCTCCTGCCAGGGCCCGCGCGCGAGCCCGGCGACGTCCTGGAAGAGCAGGGTGGCGGACGGCTCCGCGCCTTCGGAGAGGGGAACGCGGACGTTGGAGACCTGATCCGGAGGCGCTGCGGCACCCATGATGGGCCGCTGGTTGGGCACGACGGTGGTGCCCACGGGCAGGCAGGCGACGAAGCGGCCGGCCAGGATCTCGACGGGCGCGAGAGGGCCGAACCTGGCGCTGGGCTCGCAGGTGATGGACGGAGGCGCGGGAGCCTCGGCGGCCGCGACGGATGCCCCAGACGCCGTGGCGCCTGACTGCTTGGGGCAGCCGGACAGAGCGAAGCCCAGCAGCACGAGCGGGGCGAGCGGGCGGGTCATGGGGCCTCCGTGGGAGAGTGGACCCTGGCGGGGCTGGCGCGTTCCATGACGTCCAGCCAGCGGGCGATGGACGCGCGGTCGGGCAGCCGGACGACGTCGACCTCGGGTCCGGGCGGCAGGCGCCAGGCCGCTGACCGGTCCCGCCTCCACCTACAGCGCGAACCGGTTGGTCCACACGTCGTCGTAGGCGGGACCGAGGTCGCACTGCTCGGTCTCGACCAGCCACGCGCCCAGGTGCTCGTAGTAGGCCTCGGACATGGTCAGGTCATGGGTGAAGCAGCCCACGGTGGTCGCGTAGATGTCCGCCATCAAGGCGTCGTTCGGGTCGGTGCCCGTGCGGCGGAAGTAGATCTCCCGGCACGCCTCGGGCTCCTGCTTGGTGGCGTCGATCCCGCGGCGGAGCACCTCCACAAAGGCGCGCACGTCGTCCTCGCGGGACTCCAGCAGCGATGGCTGGGCGATGAGGATGAGCTGGCAGAAGTCGGGCACGCCCCAGTCCTTGAGCGCGAACATGCGCGGCTGCAGCCCCCGGTGCCGGGCCTCGACCACCTCGAAGTTGTAGAAGACCAGCGTCGCGGCGTCAGCCTTGTCCTCGGCGAGCGCGTCGGTGTGCAGGAAGCCGTTGTTCACCGGGGTGATCTCCCCGGGCTCGCCGCCGTCATGGGCGATCATGGTGTTGACGATCGCCGGTCCGCCCAGGCCGGGGGCGCCCGGGTACTGCAGGCGCTTGCCCGCGAGCTCCCGGGGGCGGGTGATGCCCGAGCGCTCCAGGACCATCACCCCGCCGTTCGTGTGGAGGAAGCGTGCGAATCCGACCAGGCCCTCCCCGCGCGCCACGTCCTGGACCAGGTGGATGGGCTCGGTCACGGCGAGATCGATCTCACCCTTCTGCATGGCGGTGAAGGCGTCGAAGTGCTCCTCGGGCTCGACCAGCTCCACCTCCAGGCCGGCGGCGGCGAACCAGCCGCGCTCCTGGGCGATGAGGAAGGGCACGTGGTCGGGGTTGAGGAACCACTCGAGGGCGACACGAAGGCGGGCCATGACTGCTCCGGGGCTGCGAAACACAGGTCCATACCGCGAAGGGCCGGACAGGCGAGGGGAGAGGGGCGGACCCGGTCAGAATCTGGCAACCGGACAGATTCCGTCCGCCACCCGGCAGACGGGTCAGATTCTGTCCGCCCTCCGTTGAGAACCGCCGGGGCGGCGTTACCGCAGCCGACATGCGCACCGTGTACTGCATCGTCTTCCTGGCGTTCGTCCAGGCCTTGATCGTCCCGAACTCCGCGCTTGCCGCCGGCAGGGAGGCCGCGCCGCCATCCTGGGAGGAGACCCTCGATCGGGTCGCGCGGGCGGTCGTCGCCATCAAGGTCCGGGCCACCCGCGACTTCGACACCGAGAATGCGCGCGGCAGCACCGGCACCGGCTTCGTGATCGACAAGGAGAACGGACTCATCCTCACGAACCGGCACATGGTGCACGAGGGGCCGGTCATCGCCGAGGCGGTCTTCCTCGACCACGAAGAGGTGGATCTCGAGCCCATCTACCGGGATCCGGTGCACGACTTCGGCTTCTACCGCTTCGACCCGAAGGCCATCCGCTACATGGAGCTCGAGGAGCTGCCCCTGCACCCGGAGGCCGCGCGGGTGGGCCTCGACATCCGGGTCGTCGGCAACGACAGCGGCGAGAAGATCAGCATCCTGGACGGCACCCTCGCCCGGCTGGACCGCGCAGCCCCCAGCTACGGGAACAACACGTTCAACGACTTCAACACGTTCTACCTGCAGGCCGCGTCGAACACGTCCGGAGGCAGCTCGGGAAGCCCGGTCGTCGACCCGTGGGGCCGGGTCGTCGGGCTGAACGCCGGCTCGCGGACCAGCACCGCCAGCGCGTACTACCTTCCGCTCGATCGCGTCGTGCGAGCGGTTCCCTACATGCTCCGCGGGGAGCTCCCACCGCGCGGCACCCTGCAGACCACGTTCGAGTACACGCCGTATGACGAGGTCCGCCGCCTCGGCCTGCGCGAGGAGTCCGAGACCGCCGCCCGCAAGGCCCACCCCGACGCGATCGGGCTCCTGGTCGTGGACTCGCTGGTGCCCGAGGGGCCGGCGGACGGCGTGCTGCGTCCCGGTGACGTGCTCGTCACCCTGAACGGTGCTCCGCTCGCCGACTTCGTGACACTCGAGGCCGCCCTGGACGATGCCGTCGGCGGCACGGTCACCCTGGGCATCGAGCGCGGTGGGGAGCCCCAGAGCCTGGAGCTGCCGGTGGGGGATCTGCACGCGATCACGCCCAGCTCCTACCTGGAGGTCGGCCGCGGGATCTTCCACACCACCAGCTACATGCAGGCGCGCAACCACAACGTCCCGGTGAAGGGCGTGTACGTGGCCCAGTCCGGCTACGCCTTCGGACGCGGCGGGCTGGACGAGCGGATGATCATCTCGAACGTCGACGGCATTGCCGTGCCCGACCTCGACACCTTCCAGGCCCAGGTGGCGCAGAAGGCCCACGGTCAGCGGGTGCGCCTGCGGGTGTGGCCCATCTCCGATCCCCAGCGCGAGTCGGAGCTGGTCGTGACCATGGACCGCCGCTGGCACGAGATGAGGCGCTGCACCCTCGATCCCATGACCGGCACCTGGCCGTGCGAGGACATCGAGAACGACCTCGATGACGTCACCCCCGAGCCGGGCACGGTGGTCTTCCCCGACGCAGCCTCCAAGCCGGGGCGCAAGGTCGCCCACAGCCTGGTGCAGGTCGACTTCGACATGCCCTACCCGACGACCGGGGTGAAGGCGGCCAACTACCGCGGCGTCGGGCTGGTCATCGACGCGGAGCGGGGCCTGGTCATCGCCGACCGGGACACCGTGCCGGTCCGCATCGGCGACATCGAGCTCACCTTCGCCGGCCAGCTGCGGGTGCCCGGCCGGGTGCGCTACCTCCACCCCGTGCACAACCTGGTCGTCATCCAGTACGACCCGGCGCTGCTCGGCGACTCGGACGTGCAGGCCATCGAGTTCGTCGATCGGGAGGTCGAGGTCGGGGACACCGTGTGGGAGCTGGGCCTGGACAGCAACGGCGGACTGGTCGAGTACGAGACCAGCGTCGCCTGGACCGGAGCGCTCTACCTGGGCGCGAGCCGCACCCCGCGCTTCCGCGACGTGAACGTCTCCGGCTTCACCCTGACCGACTCGCTGCCCAGCATCGGTGGGGTCATCGCCGACAAGAAGGGTCGGGTCGTGGGCGCATGGCTCTCGTTCATGGATCAGGCCAGGGGGGAAGCCCGCTTTCGTGGCATGCCCAGCGTCTTCGTCAACCGGCTGATCGAGCCCCTGCGGGCGGGTGAGGACGTCGACTACAAGGCGCTCGGCGCGGAGTTCTCCACGGTCGGCCTGGCGGACGCGCGGGAGCGCGGTCTGTCCCAGGCCCGCGCCGATGCCGTGCTCGAGCTCGATCCCGAGCATCGCAAGGTGCTGGAGGTGGACCGGGTGTGGGGGGCCACGCCCGCCCAGGGCCTGCTCCGCAACGGCGATCTGCTGCTCGAGCTCGACGGCCGGGTCGTGACCCGCATGCGCGACCTCGAGGCCCTGACCCACGAGGCGGAGCTCACGGCGCTGGTCCTGCGGGACGGCAAGGAGGTCGAGCTGGCCATCCCGACGGTCACCCTCGACGGCGAGGGCGTGGACGAGCTGGTCCAGTGGGCCGGCCTCATCGTGCACGCCCCCCACCGGGAGGTCGCGTCGCAGTCCGGCGAGGAGCGGGACGGCGTCTACGGGGCCTGGATCTGGTACGGCACGCCCGCCTACGACGACGGCGTCCGCCCCACCCGCCACATCGTCGAGATCGACGGGCAGCCGGTGGAGGATCTCGACGACTTCAAGGCCATCGTCAGCAAGCAGGTGGACCGCCAGCCGGTGCGGGTGACCCTGGAGCAGCTCGACGGTCGGGTGGAGGTCCGCACCATGAAGCTGGACCTGCGCTTCTGGCCCACGACCGTGGTGCGCTGGAGCGACGACGGCTGGACCCGGGAGGAGATCGGCTCGGACGCCGGGTCCGGAGCGACGCCCGCCGAGTGAGACGGCGCGTTCCGAGGCCCCGGTCGGCCCGTCCCGGCCGGCGATGCTAGCGTGACCCTCGCGGTACCGAGAGGCGCATGAGCGACAGCGTGGACACCGCGTCCGGCCCACCGGCCGGCGCACCGAGACCGAACGGCCCGTCCCCGACGGAGCCCGCGGGCGATCCGCCGGCCGCTCCCAAGCTGGGCACGTTCATCGGCGTGTTCACGCCCACCGTGCTCACCATCCTCGGGCTCATGCTCTACCTGCGGATCGGCTGGGTGGTCGGCAACGCCGGCGTGGCCGGTGCGATCGGCATCATCATCATCGCGAACGCCATCACCCTGGCCACCGCGCTGTCCATGAGCACCCTGGCGACCAACATGCGGGTCGGCGTCGGCGGTGCCTACTACCTGATCAGTCGCACCCTGGGGCTGGAGTTCGGCGGGGCGATCGGCATCCCGCTCTACCTGTCCCAGACGCTGTCGATCACCCTGTACGCCTACGGCCTCGCCGAGAGCATCCAGGTCTTCTGGCCGGGCGTGCCCCCGTGGCTGATGACCGTCATCGCCGCCGTCACCATCATCGGCGTGACCCTCGTCGCCGCCCGCAGCACCGAGCTGACCCTCAAGGCGCAGATCCCGGTCATGGTCTTGATCGGCGTGTCGATCCTGGCGCTGTTCATCGGCGTCGACTGGGACATGATCCAGGCCGACTGGCAGGGCAGCTACCCGGACCCCGACGTGGGCGCGAAGGGCTTCGCCGGCTTCTGGTCCGTGTTCGCGGTGTTCTTCCCCGCGGTCACCGGCGTGCTCGCGGGTGTGTCGCTCTCGGGAGACCTCAAGGACCCCCGCCGGGCCATCCCCCTGGGCGCGCTCGGTGCGGTGGCGGTGGGCTTCGTCGTCTACATGGCCGTGCCCATCGCGCTCGCGTTCGCGGCCCCGACGGCCCAGCTGGTGGACGACAAGGTGATCTGGACCAAGATCGCGTTCGGAGGCCCCATCCTGGTCATGGGCGGCCTGTGGGGAGCGATCCTGTCCAGCGCGTTTGGCTCCATCCTGGGGGCGCCGCGCACGCTGCAGGCCCTGGCCATGGACGGCCTGGCTCCGAAGGCCCTGGGCAAGAACGACCCCGAGACCGGCGAGCCCCTGCTCGGCCTGCGGATCTCGGGCGTCATCGCGCTGGTCGCGGCCTTCCTGCTCCCGGACCTCGACAGCGTCGCCGAGTGGGTCACGGTCTTCTTCCTCACCACGTACGGGGCACTCAACCTGGTGGCCTTCCTCGAGGGCCTGGTCGGCGACTCGGGCTTCCGGCCCAGCCTGCGGGTGCACTGGCTCGTCTCGGCACTGGGGGGGATCGGCTGCTTCGTGGCCATGTTCCTCATCAACCCATGGGCGTGCCTGGTCGCCATCGTGGTCGAGGCGCTGATCTTCTACGTGCTCTCGCGCCGCTCCCTGCAGAGCACCTGGGGCGACGTGCGGACGGGCCTGTGGCTGACCACCGCGCGCTACGTGCTCATGCAGCTGCGTCGGCAGCGGGTCGATCCCCGCAACTGGCGCCCCCACCTCCTGGTGTTCACGAGCCGCCTGCGGGAGAACGTGCCCATGGTGCAGCTCGCCGCCGAGATGGGACGCCAGCGTGGCATCGTCACCATCATGGAGCTGCTGGTCGGCGAGCCTCCCGAGCCCGGCAAGCTGCGCCGTCGCACCGCGGAGAACCAGCACATCGTCGACCAGGCCGGCCTGACTGCCTTCTGTGAGGTCGTCGCCGTGCGCGACCTCGAGGCGGGTATCGTCGATGTCACTCAGGCCAACGGCTTCGCCGGCCTGCAGTCCAACACGGTCATGCTCGGCTTTCCCGGTGATGGCGCGGTCGGCGTGGCCCGGATCCTGGAGATCGCCCGGGTGCTCGATGGCCTCGAGAAGTCGGTGATCGTGCACCAGCCGGGCACGGCTCGGCAGCGACGCCCCGAGCCCCGCCTGCTCGTGTGGTGGAAGGGACGCGAGCACAACGGCGACCTCATGCTGCTGCTGGCCCACCTCCTGCGCAGCACGGACACCTTCCGCGGGGGCGTGCTGATCCTCAAGAGCATCGTCGACACCGAGGAAGAGGCGCGCGAGCGCAGAACGGAGTTCGCGAGACTGCTTCCCGAGATCCGGATCGACGCTGAGGTCGAGGTCATCGTCAACGCCGAGACCGAGCCGGTCGCCGATCTGATCCGCCGCCACAGCCGGGGCACGGATCTCGTCTTCCTCGGCCTGCCGATCCCGCCCGAGGGTCAGGTCGCCTCCTACGCGGAGGGGGTGGTGACGATGGTCCAGGGGCTGCCCGAGGTCCTGCTGGTCCACAACGCCGGGCCGTTCAAGGGCCGACTGGTGTAGCGCCGCCTTCACGGCGTCCTTGCTTGACGGGGCGACCTCTCCGGAGCGATGAAGGGCCATGACTCGACGTCTCATCCTGATGCGCCACGCCAAGTCCGACTGGGGAACCGGCGACGACGACCACGACCGACCGCTCAATGCGCGCGGCCGTGGGGACGCCCCCCGGGTCGGAGAGGCCCTGCGCGAGCTGGGCTGGGTGCCCGATCTGGTCGTGCTGTCCGACAGCGCCCGCACCACCGAGACCTGGGACCGCATGCGTGGCAGCTTCGATCACGAGCCTCCGGCACGTCCGAACCGCAGCCTCTACCTCGCCGGTCTCGGCGCCCTGCAGGACGTGGTGGCCGAGCTCGACGAGGGCATCCACACCGTGCTCGCCCTGGGCCACAACCCGGGCTGGGAGATGGCCGCCACCCGCCTCTCCGGCACGCCGATCCGCATGACCACGGCCAACGCGGTGTTGCTCGAGCTGGTATGGGGCCCGTGGGCGGAGGCGATCTGCTCGCCGGCAGTGCGCGTGCACCGCGTCATCCGCCCGAAGGATCTCTGAACGAGGCGGCAGGCAGCGCCAGCTCTACTCGAAGACCGCGTCGGTGCCGCCGTTGTCGGGGCGACCACGGACCACGAGCCCGTTGCCCTCGAGAGGCACGATGACCGCCGGGGTCTCGGGCCGGGTACCGGCGGCGGGGAGCAGCACGGGCAGCGGTGGACCGGGCAGCGACCATGGGAACTCGCCCGCGCCGATCGAGTCGATGATGCCGTCATCGTCCTGATCGCCGGTGAGCCCGAGCACGCCGTCCACCGTGTCGAAGGACATGGTCCAGCCGTCCTGGGAGGGCGTCAGCCCGGGGTAGATCAGGAAGCTGATCGCGCCGTCGTCGGAGACGTAGCGCACACCCTCGTAGGCGAGGCCCTGCTGCTCGCCGGACAGGCTGCCCTCGACCCGCCAGGCCAGCGGGCCGTCGTCGAAGGTGAGGGTCCAGGACTCGTCGCGGGCGATGCCCGCACACCCGCTGACCACGACGTGGTGGGGGTTGGGTCCGTTCTCGCCGAGCTCGGGTCCGGTGGTGGCTCCGTCGAAGTCCCAGGTATAGTCGACGTTGTTGGTCGCCGTCTGGCGCTGGACCAGCTGGGTGCGGGGACCGAAGCCGTCCTGGAGCAGGCAGCGCACATCGTGGTCGTAGAAGACCACCGAGCCCTGATACAGCGAGATGGCGAGCACCTGGGCGGTGCGGGGCTCCCCGTCGTCGTCGTCGTCGACCTGGGTGACCGTGCCGGGAACTGCCGTCATGCCGCGCACGACCGAGTGCAGCGGGAAGGACGTCGAGCCGGGTCGGACCGGGTCCAGATCGACCACCGCGCCATCGGACAGGGTCCGGGCGCGCAGGTCGGTCTCCCCG
>CALATR010001116.1 GCA_937891875.1 uncultured Pseudomonadota bacterium
GCATCGGGGTCGACCGGGTGGGCGGGCTGACCGCCGCAGGGCGCTGGGATCCCCGGTTGGAGCGGATCTCCCGCCGACTCCGGCTCGCTGCTCTGCACGACGCGATCGACGGCATCGAGGTGGCCCAGGGCACCGTGCGCTATCCCCAGGCCGCGGTCGAGCTGGCGGACGCGCTGATCGGCACCGGCGCCGTCCCCCCGGACGGGCTGGTGCTCCGCCAGCGCACCCCCGACGCCTCGACGTGGCTGGCGCTCGGGCGCACGGTCGGAGTCGAGCAGGTGACCACCTGGGAGGAGGCCCGGCACGCCCTGCGCACCTGGGCGGCCGAGCGCGCCACCGAGGCGCTCGCCGACGAGACCGATGACGAGGCGGAGGCCGCGTTCCGCACCATCCAGCGCGCCGCGTCCAGCACCGCCCCCTGAACGCCTCCCTGGCCCCGCGGCCGCACGTCCTCTGAGCAGCGACGCCCGGGCATCCTCGCGGAGACCCGGGCGTCAGCGGCGCTCCCGACGAATCAGTCGTCGAGGCAGGTGTAGACGATGGCCATGGTGTCGGCACTGGAGGTGTCACCCATGCAGTCGGTGACGGTCAGGTCGACGAACACGGTGCTGACACCGCGACCGCCCGGGGTCGGAGTGGCGCCGGAGACGGTGATGCTGGTCTCCTCCGAGGTGCGGTCGACGATGGTGCCCGGGCCGCTGGTCACGGTCCACAGGTAGTCGAGGCTGTCGCCGTCCAGGTCGGAGCTACGGCCACCGTCGAGCTTGAACGTCATGTTCTTGCAGGAGACGCAGTTGTACTTGCCGCCGCCGATGGAGGTGCAGGTGCTCTCCTCGGAGGCGACCTGGTTGGCGCCAGCGTCGGCGACCGGGAACTCGTTGTCGGTGCGGGAGTCGATGCTGACGGACACGGTCGCAGGCGCGCCGCGGGCCCCGCCATCGTCGAAGCCGTAGACCTCGAACTCGTAGCTGCCGCTGACGTCGGCCTCGAAGGAGGCGAAGTCGCGGGTGTTGTTGCGGATGTCGCTGTCCTCGAGCGTCGAGCCGGACGGCTTCACCTTCACGGTCCACTCGAACGCGACAACCTCGTCCCCGTCGGGGTCGCGGGTCTCGCTGGCGTCCATGTAGGACACGCCGCACACGGCGGTCTCGGACACATCGGTCGCGAGCTCGGCCGAGGCGATCGGGCCGGCCTCGGCCACGCCGTCGCAGTCGTTGTCGACGGTGCTGTCGACCTCGGGAGCGTTCGGGTAGATGTCGGCGTTGTCGTCGTCGCAGTCGCCGCCCGCGGCGGAGAACCCGTCCCCGTCGTGGTCGTAGGTGCTGCAGGTCGGGTTCGCGGCGCCTGGGCTGCCCAGATCGCTGCCCAGCGTCCACTCGAAGTCGGCGGGGCACCAGTAGACGGCCTCGTCGTTGCTCACCGGGGACAGGAACTCGGGCTCGAGCGCCATCGCCGCGCCCGGCCGCACCGGATAGTCGGCGTTCCAGCTGACCTTGTCGAGCATCAGCGCTTCTTCGCCAGTGCGCGTCTTGTCGACCACCCACACCTGCAGGTCGTCCGTCTGGTTGGCCAGGGAGATGCCGGAGTAGACGTAGTCCGCCTCGACGCGGCCGTTCTGGTCCGCGCGGCCATTGATGGCCAGCACGGCGTACTCGTCCGGGCCCAGCGCCAGGGCGCCCTCGGGCGAGATGGTGTGGCTCTGGCCGTTCTGATCGCGCAGCTGCAGGCCGTTCAGGTAGACCGACTGGCCGCTGGCGTTGAACAGCTCGATCCACTCACCGCTGGGGTCGCCGACCGAGTCGGGGTTGATCATCAGCTCGGTGATGATGATGTCGCCCTCGGCCCAGGAGCCCTCGTCCACGAGCCCGTCGCAGTCGTTGTCCGCGGAGTCCGAGATCTCGTTGGCGCCGGGGTAGACGGCGGAGTTGTCGTCATCGCAGTCGACGTTGAGGCCGTCGACGTCACCACAGGTGGTCGCGCCGTCCCCGTCGAGGTCGTAGCCCTCGTCGATGTCGCCGTCGCCGTCGTTGTCGATGCCGTCGCACTGCTCCACGTCCACGCAGTCGGCGATGCCGTCGCCGTCCTCGTCCGGGAAGTCCTCGTCGACGAGCTGATCACCGTCGTTGTCGACGCCGTCGCACTCCTCGACGTCCTCGGCGTCACAGATGGAGTCCTGGTCGGAGTCCGGCAGGCCCTCGTCGATGGTCTCGTTGCAGTTGTCGTCCTCGCCGTTGCAGATCTCGCGACGGCCCGGGTAGACCTCGGGGTTGGTGTCGTCGCAGTCGAGGTCCTCGAGGCAGATGCCGTCCCCGTCCTCGTCGGTGCAGGTGGCCCAGACGCGCTCTTCGGGGCCGGTGTCGGTATCGACGGGTTCGCCGTCACAGGCGACGAGCAGCGCGAGGGCAAGGAGGGGGGTCTTGAATGCGAGGCGCATGGATGGTCTCCGAAGGACGTGCGTCCGGCTTGCGGCACCGAATGCTACCAGCCGCTGACGGGCTCCACAACAGCATCTGGCCCCCGGAGGATTCCGTCTGGACACCCGACTGTCAAGCACATGCCAAGGGTGGCGGTGAGACGCCGGAATTCGGCACATGGGCGGTGGGCCTCCGGGGCGTGCAGACTCGCACATCGATTTTCTCTTGCGAAGGCTCGTGGGGTTGTTAGAACCGCGGGGCCTGAAAGAGAGGCCCTCGCGGGTGTAGCTCAGTGGTAGAGCCCCACGTTGCCAACGTGGCTGTCGACAGTTCGAATCTGTTCACCCGCTCCACATCGAACCCC
>CALATR010001117.1 GCA_937891875.1 uncultured Pseudomonadota bacterium
CTCCCCCGCTCGCAGCAACGCGACCTCCCGAGGCTCGACGCAGCCTCGCCCGCAGCAACGCGACTCACGCCAGCGGATCGGCGACCCTCAACCCGCCCCCCCATCGACCGAACCTCTCCCCCAAGAGGATCCCCGATGCCGCTCATCGCCACCCTGCACATCGACCAGCTCGATCCCTGCGACGCCCTCCCCGTGCTGTCCGATCCCGGGGGCGCATGGGTCGCGATCCCGTGGGAGTGTGCGCCCGACGTGCCCGAGGGCACCCTCGTCGATGTCGTGCTCGAGGCCGACCAGGCCGCCTTCCGCGCAGAAGCCATCGTGCTCGCCCAGCAGCCCGAGGCCGACGCCCTCGAGCTCCACCTCGGCTGGCTCGATCCTCAGCGGGTGCGCCTGCGCATGCCCGGCGCCGTGGCCGAGGCCCTCGCGGACAACAGCGAGCGCTTCGGCAATCCCGTGCGCGCCGCCCTCGCCACCCACCCGCCCCGCGGCCACCTGCTCGACCTGTCCAGCACCGCCGTGACCCTGGCCTTCGACACCGCCGTCGCCCCGGCACCCGGCGCCCAGCACACCCTGCACCTCGATCTCGCCGACGGCGGCCCTCCCGCCCAGCCCCACGGACGAGTCGTCGCCCGGCACGTGCTCTCGGACGACGAGGTCGCCATCACCTTCCTCTTCACCGGCGCCGAGCGCCCCCTGGCCCGCCTCGCCGACCGGGTGCTCGCCCAGTTGTCCGGGCGCAGGTCGCGGAGGGAAGCGCTGTAGTGATACCCCCGGGGCCATGAATCCCCCACTGCCCATCCTGGCCCGGGGCGACCACTGGGTCGTCGCTGCAAAACCCCCTCGGCTCCTGGTTCATCGCACGGCGATGTCCACCGATCGCGTGGTCATGCTCCAGTGGCTGCGCGACCAGCTGGGCACCCGGGTGGCCGCCATGCACCGCATCGACCGGCCCGCGTCCGGCTGCGTGCTCTTCGCCACCAGCGAGCCGCACCGCCGGCCCCTGCACGAGGCGCTGGCGCAGGACAGCACCGAGAAGCACTACCTCGCCCTCGTGCGCGGGGAGCTTCCGGTCGGCGACAGCATCGTGCTCGACGGTGAGGTCGACGAGAAGGAGGCCCGGACCGACGTCACCGTGCTCGCGTCCCAGCCCGACCTCCGCTGCGCCCTCGTCCGCTGCCGCATCCACACCGGACGCTTCCACCAGATCCGCCGCCACCTCGCTCGGATCGGCCGCCCGATCCTGGGCGACAGCAAGCACGGGGACACCCGGGTGAACAAGCAGTGGCGCGACCAGCACGGGCTCACCCGCCTCGCCCTGCACGCCTGGTCGCTCTCGCTCGACTTCGAGGGCGAGCGCATCGAGGCCCGCTGTCCCCTGTGGCCCGACCTCCAGCGCGTGCTCCGCGCTCAGCCCCTGTGGGCCGACGCCATCGCCGCCGAGCCCCTGCTCGACGAAGGCTGGGACGAAACGCCACCCTGGCCCGGACGCCCCCCAGCGGATTAGCTCCCGAGCCTGTGGCGCAGTCCGCGTCGCAGCTGGAGGCAGGATGGCCGAGGCCGGAAACACCCTGGACCGGGTCACCCAGTGGCTGGAGCGCGCCGTCCATGGCCCCCATCCCTGGTGGCTGTGGCCCAGCGCGCTGGTCTTCCTGGCCTCGATCTGCATCGGCGCCGCCATCTTCGTCTACCCCGACTACGACGACCCCACGCGGGTGATGTGGCTCGGCCAGATGTTCGGCGGCGAGTGCGGGATGAAGACCGCCCTCGGCATCCCGTGCCCCCAGTGCGGCATGACCCGCTCCTGGGTCTACCTGGTGCGCGGTCAGGTGCTGGACGCCTTCACCTTCAACGCGGCCGGCGCGCTCCTGCTGATCTGGATCGCCAGCGGCGGCGTCGTCGGCGCGATCCGTCTGGTCACCGGCCGAGAGCGCGCCTTGAACCTGCCTTGGGCCCTGCTGTTCGCCTGGGCCATGTTCTGGGTGTTCGTCCCCTACATGGGTCTCTGGATCGCCCGGATCATGGGGTTCAACATGCTTCCCGAGTACCTTTAGCGGAAGTCCGGTGCCGATTCCCACCGACGGCGACCGATTTCGTACTGCGAAAGCGAAGCTTGCGCAGTACGAATTCGCAACGGCGGAGCGTGAGAGTCTGCACGGGGGTCCGGGGGTGAATCCCCCGGGGAGGCCGAGTTTCGAGGCCGGCAAGCGGATTGCGTCAAGGTCTGCCGCCTTCCGAGCCGGTTCCTCGACGCGGGGTCGTCCCTGCGCTACCCCTCGCGAGAGCGTCGTCAACGTCGACGACGCGCGGAGGGCCCCACGCACGGGCCGCCGCACTTCGATGAACTGCCCGCGCAGTCAGAGCGAACGACCCGTGCGTAGATGGTCGGCTCGAACCGCGGGTTGAAGCGGAAACATCACGTGACCTCCTTCGACGCGCTCGGCCTCGCCGAGCCCCTCCTTCGCGCCGTGGCCGACTGCGGCTACGACGAGCCGACGCCGATCCAGGCCGAGGCCATCCCCTCGCTCCTCGCTGGCGAAGACCTGCTCGGCTGTGCCCAGACCGGCACCGGCAAGACCGCCGCCTTCGCACTCCCGCTGCTCCAGCACCTCTCCGAGCGCGGTGGGAGCACCCGCGGAAAGCGCCCCATCCGTGCGCTGATCCTCTCGCCGACCCGCGAGCTCGCCGCCCAGATCGGCGAGGACATCGACGCCTACGGCAAGTACCTCAAGCTCCGTCACCACGTCATCTTCGGTGGCGTCAGCCAGCGCCCCCAGGAGCAGGCCCTGTCCCGCGGCCTCGACGTGCTCGTCGCGTGCCCCGGACGCCTGCTCGACCTGCACGGCCAGGGCCTCGTCGACCTCTCCCACGTGACCCACTTCGTCCTGGACGAGGCGGATCGCATGCTCGACATGGGCTTCATCCACGACATCCGCAAGGTGCTCAAGGTCCTGCCGGATCGCAGGCAGAACCTGCTCTTCTCCGCGACCATGCCCGACTCCATCGCGAGCCTGGCCGCCACGTTCCTGCACGACCCGATCCGGGTCGAGGTGACCCCCCAGTCGACCACCGTCGAGCGGATCGCCCAGAAGGTCATGTTCGTCGAGAAGAGCGACAAGCGCCGACTGCTGGCGAACATCCTGACCACCGACGACGTCGAGCAGGCCATCGTGTTCACCCGCACCAAGCACGGCGCCAACCGCCTCGTGAAGCAGCTCGAGCAGGCGGGTGTAGAGGCGGCCGCCATCCACGGAAACAAGAGCCAGAACGCGCGAACCCGCGCGCTCGACGCCTTCCGTGACGGCAAGCTGGGCGTGCTCGTGGCGACCGACGTCGCAAGCCGCGGCATCGACGTCGACGGCGTCAGCCACGTGTTCAACTTCGATCTCCCGAACGAGCCCGAGACCTACGTGCACCGGATCGGTCGCACCGGGCGGGCCGGCCGTGACGGCACCGCGATCGCGTTCTGCGACGGGGAGGAGGTCGCCTACCTGCGCGACATCGAGAAGCTCATCGGCGAGTCCATCGACGTAGACAGCGACCACGCCTGGCATCCCGGCGACCTGCGCAAGTCCGCCTCGAGCGCCGCACCTCCGCAGGCACGGCGGCCTGGCGGTGGCTCCGGTCGCTCCCGCGGACGGGGCCGCGGACGCAGCGGACGCCGATCGCGCCGATAGAGCTTCAGGCGGTCAGCGGCGGTGGAAGCGGATCACCGCGTCGCCGCGCCGCCCGGGTCGAGGCACCCACAGGCCGGCCGCGAGCCGGTCGCCCAGCGGCGCGATGACGGCCAGCTCCAGCTCATCGTCGGTGAAGAGCACGATGGGCTCGGTGGACGCCTCGGGCAACCACTCCACCCGATGGAGCTGGGCTCCCCAGTGCCCGTCCTCATCGAAGGCAAGCCGGCGATCGTCGGGGTAGGCGTCGATCGGCTTCATGCGACCGTCGACGTGGACGAGCCAGTAGCGACCGGAGTTCTCACGGAACACGGACCAGTCGGTGCCCGGATCGCCCCGCCCGGTGCCGGGCTCCGGGAGGTCGAGCAGCACCTCCGTCTCCCCTCCGGGCAGGCCGGCCACCAGCCTCGTGCCGTCGTCATCGGCCTCGTACCAGCGGACCTCCCCGTCCGGTCCGCCGAACCACGGACCGGACTGCCACCTGCTGCGGACGTCCCAGGTCTCGAGGCGGCCCAGATCCCGCGCATCCTCGTCCAGACCGGACAGGTACACCTGGGCCGTGTCGGGGTCGGGTCGGTGGCTGAGACCGTGCCAGCGCTCACCGGTCCAGCGCCAGTGGAGCACGTGGCGCTGGCCGCCAAACGGCACGGGGTCACCGATCGGCTCGCCAGCCAGGGTGAACGCCTGATGATGCGCCAGACCGCTCGACCCGTCGTCGAGCCGCGGCGCCCTGCCCACCAGCACCTGTCCCGGTCGGCTGGACACGGCCGTCCTGCCGCCGGACCCGGTCCACACCACGACCGGCTCCGTGCGAGTGCAGTCCAGCACGCCGATCCAATCCTCCTTCCTCGGCGGGTCGTGGGAGTTGAGCATCGCGTACAGCCAGATCGACTCCCGCTCCACCACGGGCATGGTGACGCTCAGGACTTCGTCACCCGCCAGCTCCCGTGGAACGGGCACGGCGATGTCCCCGCCTCGCACGCAGTCCAGCGACGGATCGGGCTCGACGTCGGTGCCGTCGGGCACGGTGGGTGCGCAGGCTGTGGCGAGGATGAAGGTGAGGACGGACGACAAACACGTGCGCATGGGACCCCCCGGGTACACGATCAGCGGCTGTGGAAGCGGATGACTGCGTCGCTGTCACGTCCGGGCTCCGGCATCCACAGGCCGGCCGCCAGCCCGTCGCCGAAGAGCTGCACATCGACCAGCACGTGTTCGGCGTCTTCCAGCAGCACGGTGGGCTCGGACGCGCCCTCCGGCAGCCACTCCATCCGATGAGGACGAGCCAGCCAGTGCCCGCCGTCGTCGTACCTGATGCGGTCGGACTCGAAGTCCAGGGTCACCGCCTTCATCCGGCCATCGAGGTGGACGAGCCAGCTCCGCTCCTCGGAATCGAAGAAGTACGACCAGTCGCTGCCCGGCTCGCCTCGGCCGACGCCCACCCCGGGAAGCTCCGCCAGCACCACGCCGTCGAGACCCCGGCCAGCCAGGATCCGGGTGCTGTCGCTCCCCCGTTCGTACCAGCGGACCTCGGACTCGGCGCCGCCGAGCCAGGTGCCCCCGAAGCCGGATCGCGCCGACCAGGTCTCGACCACACCCAGGTCGCGCGCCTCGGCATCGAGCTGCCCGAGGAGGATCTCCGTCTTGTCGGGATGATGACTCCCGGACACGGCGCTCCACCGATCGCCGACACGGTGCCACAGCGCGCCCCCCTCCTCCCTGATGGACGGGACCGGCTCGCCGATGGGCTCGCCCAGCAGGGAATACCGCTGGCGCTGGGCAGGTCCGGTCCACCCGGTGGCCCCCAGCTTCGTCGTGGACACGAGGACCTCGTCCGCGGACCCCGAGACCGTCGTCCAGGCGTCGCTCACGCTCCAGGTCACGTCGGGCTCGCCATCCCTGCACACGAGCACCCCGACCCAGAACTCCATCTGCTGGGAGCCCTGCGACACCTGCGCAGCCTCGAGCCAGATCACGTCCTGCTGTACGACCCGCATCACGTGCCAGTCCCCCAGCCCGTTCGACTCGGCCCACGGCAGCGCGAGGGAGATCCCTCCGTCGCGCGCGCAGTCCAGCAGGGGATCGGAGTCCGGAGCCGACTCGGCGACGTCGGGCACGGCGGGTGCGCAGCCCGCAGCGAGGCTGAAGGCGAGGACGAGAGAGAGACGTGTTCGCATGAGGGCCCCCGAGTCGTGCTCCATCAGGTTGGCACGGCGGGGCACCGATCCGCGGCGTCCGCCATCAGTTCCACAAAACGGTGACATCGCACCTCGGTTCTGCACAATCCCCGCAGGCCACAGCGCGAGTCAGCCGTCGCGCAGCCGAGCGGCGGACGCCCACCTCACCAAGCGTCACCTCCGGTCACGCCCTCTTCCCCCACGCCCGCCTCGATCCCAGCCTCTGTGACGGAGGCCCCGCCATGCGCATCGCAACCCTCACCGGCATCCCCATCCGCCTGCACTGGTCGTTCTTCGTCCTGGTGGCGTTCTACGGGATCACCGCCCTCGCCTCGCAGGGCTTCCTGGGGCTGGTCGAGACCATCGTCCTGATGGGTGGGCTGTTCGGGAGCGTCGTGCTGCACGAGCTCGGTCATGCGCTGGCCGCCCGCTCGTTCGGCATCCAGACCGCGCACATCACGCTCTACCCGTTCGGCGGCATCGCCGCGATCAAGGGACTGCCCGAGGATCCGCGGCAGGAGGCGATCATCGCGGTCGCCGGCCCGGCGGTGAACGCCGCCCTCTTCGTGCTCTTCGGCGGGCTCTGGCTCGCCCTCGGCGGCTGGTGGCTCGGCATCATGGCCGTGATCAACGCCATGATGGGCGTGTTCAACCTGGTGCCCGCCTTCCCCATGGACGGCGGACGCATCTTCCGCGCCGCCCTCACCCCGTCGCTGGGCTGGGAGCGCGCGAGCCGGGTCGCCATCCTCGTCGGACGCACCTTCGCCGTGCTCTTCCTGGTGGCCGCCCTGTGGTTCGGGCAGGTCAGTCTCGCCCTCGTCGGCGCATTCCTGCTCTTCGCCACCTGGGCCGAGGCGCGCAACGTCAAGCGGGTCGTCGCCCTGCGCGCGTGGCAGGAGCGCATGCGCCAGACCAGCTCCCGCCTGTTCGACGGCCAGGGCCCGACCAGCACCTACCGTCCGCGGTGGCGGCTGGACTGACCGATCCGCCCCGCAGGCCGCGGGTCAGTCGTCCTTGTGCAGCAGCAAGCTCATGCGGCCGTTGGCGTACTGCGGCACCTGCACGGTCCAGCCGACCCGATAGCGGGCGGTCTTGATCAGCGCCTCCACCGGGGGCGTGAGGCCCGTCGCCGACTGC
>CALATR010001118.1 GCA_937891875.1 uncultured Pseudomonadota bacterium
GACATGTGGCGGTTGATGTCCTGGGCCACGTCCTCGAGGATCAGCGGCTTCAGGTGCTCCACGCCCTTCTCGAAGAAGTCCCGTTGGTGCTTGAGGATGCTCTCCATCACCTGGCGGATGGTGGTCCGGCGGCGGTTGATGGACTGGATGAGGAACTGAGCGCCGCGGAGCTTGTCCTGGATGTACTCCTGCTCCTCCTTGTTCCCCTTTTGAAGCACCTTTTCGTAGTAGCGACTCACCCGGAGGTCGGGGATGCCATCCTCGTTGAGCAGGACCTGCCACTCGCCGCTGACCTTCACCACGTACACGTCGGGCGTGATGTAGCGCGGCTCCTCGGTGGTGAAGTTGCGACCGGGGTGGGGCTCGAGCTCGAGGATCATCTTGTGGTACTCGATGACGTCTTCGAGATCGAGGTCCAGCTCCCGGGCGATGGACTGGTAGTTGCGTCGCTCGAGGTCGTGCAGGTGGTCGCGGAGGATGGGCTCGAAGGTGGGGTCCTCGGGGAAGTGGGTCTGCGCCTGACGGATCAGGCACTCCGACAGCCCCAGCGCTCCACAGCCGATGGGGTCGAGGTCCATGACCATCTCGCGGGCGAACTCCACGTCCTCGACCGGCACATCGAGTTCCTCGGCCAGGGCTTCGACCGTGGTGTCCAGGTACCCGCGCTCGTCGAGGTTGAGGATCACCGCCTCCGCGACGGCCCGCTCCTCGTCGCTGCAGCGCACGAGGTGGAGCTCGTCGAGGAGGTGATCGGCCAGGGACTCGCCGTAGGTGAGGTTCGTCTCGATCGGAGGGAGATCGTCGTGAACGGTACCGCCCGTCGCCGTCTGCGGACGCCTGTCGTTCATCTGGGCGAGGAATCGTTCCCAGTCGATCTCGTTCGTGTTCCCGTTCTGTTGTTCGTCGGTCTCGTTCTTGACCGCCTCGGCCTTGTGCTCGAGCTCCCGCTGGGCGTCGCTCACGCCGCCGTCCGAGTCCGGGACGGTCTCGAGGGTCGGGTTCTCGAGCATGGCCTCCTGGATGTGGGTGACCAGCTCCTGATGGTTGTACTGCAGCAGCTTGATCGCCTGCTGCAGGCGCGGAGTCATGACGAGGGTCTGCGACTGCTTGAGGTCGATCCTGAGATCGAACGCCATGAAGTCTCCTCGCACCGGGTAAACCGCCGCCCCTCGCCCGCTCATGGTGCGCGGACGCCAGACGCCATCATCTGCCCGCCATTATTCCGGTGGCAGGCCCGTTATTCTGCTGACTCGAAGATCATAAGGGCGAGCGTGGGGGATGTAAAGGGGGTGCCCGTAGTTCCTCTTGCAGAAACCGTGCCCTACTCGCCCCAGCTGCGCAAGCCAGCCCCGCCGGTCAGCTCCGAGACGCGCGCTCACGGCGCTGGGACATCTCCACCATGGCCCGGGCGAACGCCGAGAACAGCGGGTGCGGCTCGAGCGGGCGGCTCTTGAACTCGGGGTGGAACTGGCAGCCCACGAAGTACGGATGGTCGGGCAGCTCCACCATCTCGGCGAGCTTTCCATCCGGTGACGCGCCGCTGATCACCATGCCCGCCTTCTCCAGCTGCTCGTGGAAGCCGGGGTTGACCTCGTAGCGGTGGCGGTGGCGCTCGTGGATGTGAGCCTCTCCGTAGATCTTGCGAGCGAGCGTGCCTTCGCGCAGCTCGCACGGGTAGGCGCCGAGCCGCATGGTGCCGCCC
>CALATR010001119.1 GCA_937891875.1 uncultured Pseudomonadota bacterium
GGGCCGGCGGACGGCGTCGGCTGTACCTCGAGGCCGACGTCCGCGACCTGCGCCGCCGGGCCGACGCCCACCGCGGAGAAGAGCCTGCCGCCGCCGCCGCCATGGACTGGGGCCCGCCCGTCCTGCCCTCCGCGATCACGAGCGTGGATGCGGACGGGCCCAACTACCGGGGGGTGCCCGCCCTGACCCTCGCCGAGCGAGACGCGGCGTTCGAGGCGGTTTGTGCCCTGCTCTGGCAGGACGACGCACCCTGGCCCGCGCCTCCGGAGCCCGCCCTCCCCTCGCCCGAGCACCCCATCCGCCGGCTGCAGCGCGCGCTCCTCGACCTGCCCCCCCACCAGCCCGCCCGCGCGCTCTACACCGCCCTCGTCGCCGCCCTGTCCGCCCCGACCGAGGGCAGCCTGGCCGAGCGGATCGCCGCCGCGACCGGAGTCTCCGACCCCGTCAGCGTCGCCGCCGCCCTGACCGTGTGCGCCGACCACGAGCTCAACCCATCGACCTTCGCCGCCCGGGTCGCGGCGTCCACCGGCGCAGCCACCGCCGATGCCCTGCTCGCCGGCCTCGCCACCCTGTCCGGCGGCCTGCACGGCGGCCTGTCCGACCTCACCACCGCCTGGCTGCACGACCGCCGCCCCCTGCCCGGACCCGCGATCGGGCACGCGCTCTACCCGGCCGGCGATCCCCGCGCGGACCACCTCATCGAGCGCGCGCTGCAGGCTGCCCCCCCGTCACGCCTCCCGGTCCTGCGCGTCAAGCTCGCCGAGGCCCGGACGATCGGCCACCCCAACCTCGACGTTGGACTGGCCGCCCTCGCGTACGCCCTGGGCGGCGGTGCCCACGCGGCGATCACCTGGTTCGCGATCGCGCGCATCGCCGGCTACCTCGCCCATATCGACGAGCAGCGGCGCGCCGGAGGGCCGGTCCGTCCGCGAGCCCGCTACGTCGGGCCGTGAGCCGGCGGGGGATCACGGGCCCGCTCGGCGTCAGGTGACGAGCTCCTTCAGTCGCGCCAGGCGCTCGCCCCAGGCCTCCTTCTCCAGCTCCCGCCGCTCGGGGGAGTCCAGCTTGTCGTGCTGCACCGACACC
The DNA here is from genome assembly GCA_937891875.1 of uncultured Pseudomonadota bacterium. Lineage (GTDB taxonomy): Bacteria > Myxococcota_A > UBA796 > UBA796 > REDI01. The sequence continues at coordinate 1,087 of CALATR010001119.1, forward strand.
GACGACTTGTCCGGCCCCTTGTCCGTGAACCAGAACGCGACGATCGTGCCGTCGGGCCAGGTCAGCCGCATCGAGCGCGACTCGGTCGCCGTGCGCACCACCGTGGGTTCGCCGATCCAGCGATCGCGGGTATTCTCGTCCTCGAACGCCTCGAACAGCCGACCGACCGACACCGGGTAGGTCTTGCTCTTGCTCGCTGCGTAGTCCCCCGAGCACAGCTGGCCCAGGTCACGCAGGCCGCGGATCCGCTCGTAGCCGACCGTCACCGTCTGGGCCCACCACCCGCCGATGTCCGGCCAGCGCTCGCGCACCAGCGCAGCGATCGCCGTGTGGTCGAGCGCCTTCGCGCCGAGCGCGTCCAGCGAGGTCGCCCACTCGAGCCAGGTCTGACCGGTCTTCTTCCGCACCGCCTCGTCCGACATGCCCGCGAGGTCTGCGTACTCGTCCACCGTCGGCGGCGGCGGATCCACCATCAGCTGTGCCCGCGCAGCGGCGTACGACTCGCCCGTCTTCTCCATCCGGGCGCGAACCAGCTTCTTGAAGTCCTTGTTGTGGGTCACCGTGTCCTCCTGCGATCGCACGGGTCCGCAGCGCCCCAGCCGCGCCGACCCGCGATCCCAGAAGTGTTCGCGGTCACCGACCCGAGGATCTGCTCCCCTTTGCCTCCGCGGGGTCCACGGCTGGGGCGCGGACGAAGAGGTTGGGCGTGGGTCATCGCCGGAGGGGGAGGGTAGCCGATCGGGGGCGGATGTGCGGGGACGCGGGGGTCGGGGGCTCGGGGGCTCGGGGGCTCGGGGGGTCGTGGCTGATGGCGTCGCGGCGGTGAGGGCCGGGGCAGGAGGCACTCGTGGCGGGAGGCGTGGGTTGCGGATGTTACGGGGAAGAAC
>CALATR010001120.1 GCA_937891875.1 uncultured Pseudomonadota bacterium
ATCGCCTGCGTCCAGCGCCACCAGCCTGCCGTGGTGCTGATGGACCTCTCGATGCCGGGCATGGACGGCTGGGAGGCGACCCGCCGGATCCGTTCGTTGAAAGGCCCACTTGCGAATGTCCCCGTGCTCGCCCTCACCGCCCACGCCCTGCCCGAGATCCGCGCCCGCGCCGAGAGCGAGGGCATGCAGGGCTACGTCACCAAGCCCATCTCGCGGGCGACCCTGTTCGACGCGATCGGCCGAGCCCTCGCCGGGGATCGCCGCCAGGCCAGCTGAGGGGGTTGGCCCACCAGGGAGCGCGAGGGTGGGCCTCCTGACCCACTCCGGAGGAGGCCTGACAGGGCGAGACACTGCGTTGCCGGCGGGGGAGTGCGCTGGCACGGTTCCTGCGGAATGATGGGCAGGAGGAAGCCCATGCGTACGCTCGTCATCCTGGTCCTGGCCGCGTCCTGCGCCGTTCCGCTCTCCCAGCAGGCGGATGCTGGAAAGCGCAAGAAAGACGCCGAGCCCGAGGTCCTCGAGAAGGTGCCCGAGCAGACGGACTCGGAAGCGGTGCTCGCGATGCACCGCCACCTCGCCCTGGTCGACGGACTCCGGGACGCGGTGATCGCCGGCGATCTCGATCGCGCGAAGGAGGCTGGACGGACCCTGTCGCGCCAGCCACCCATTCAGAGTGCACCTGCAACCTGGGTTCCGTGGCTCTCGCAGATCCAGCAGAGCGCGGGTCGGGTGGAGGACGCGTGGGACCTCGAGAGTGCCTCGCGCACCACGGCGGAGATCGCCCGGGTCTGCGCCAGCTGCCACCGCGCCGAGGGTGGCGGCCCGACCTACGAGGCCGTCCCCGCGCCCGGCCCCTCCGACGGCGACGTGCAGACCCACATGCTGCACCACAAGGCCTCGGTCGACCTGATGTGGGAGGGGCTGGTCGCCGCGGATGACGACCGCTTCAAGGCCGGCGCCGACGCGCTTGCCGCTGCCGAGCTGGACCCCGAGGACGCCGCGCCCGAGCTCGACGACATGGTGCACCGCCTGGCGGCGTACGGTGGTCGGGTGAAGGGAGTCGCCGCCCGGGCGGACACCCTGGGCGCCATCCTCGCCACCTGCGCCCGCTGCCACGAGAAGAACACCCCATGAGCCCGCTGCCCCACGTCGGTGCCCGCGTCCTCGTCCCGGTCGACCTGTCCGGCCACGGCGAGGAGGCCTTCCTGCACGCTCTCGCCATCGCCCTGCACACCCGAGGCGAGGTGCACCTGCTGCACGTGCATCCCGCGGGGTCGGGCAGCGACTGGTCGAGCCTGTCGACCACGAAGGACGTGCTGGTGCGCTGGGGGCACGTCGAGCCCGGAGAAGGGCCCCAGGCGATGGAGCGGCTCGGCATCGCGGTGCACCCGCACGAGGTCGTCTCCCGTCGCATCGCCGCTTCGGTCGCTGCGCAGGCGGGACAGCAGCCCTTCGATCTCATCGTCATGCACACCCACGATCGCTCGGCCGTGGGGGCGTGGACCGAGGGCTCGGTGTCGCGGGTGATCGCGCGGCAGGCCGCCACGCCGGTGCTCTTCCTGCCCGCCAGGGCCGGCGGTCTTGTGTCGTCGTCGACGGGGGCGGTCTCGCTGCGCCACGTGCTGCTGCCCCTCGGGGACGCGGACGAGGCGGCTGCCGAGGTCGCTGCGGCGGAGGTCTTCGGTCGCATGCTCGGCGTGGAGGCCGCCCGGGGCACGCTGCTGCGCGTGGGCGACACCCTGCCGCCCCTGCGGCTCGGGCCGGACTGGGCCTGGGACACCCGCACCGAGCACGGCTCGGTCGCGAGCACCATCGCCGAGACAGCCGGCGCGCTCGACGTGGACCTGATCGTCATGGTGACGCGGGGCCACGACAGCCTGCTGGACGTGCTCAACGGCAGCGTGACCGAGCGGGTCGTGGACCGCGCTACGTGTCCGGTCCTGGTCGTGCCCCTGCGGGCGACGGACGGTTAGCCAGGGCCGCGCGGGGCCGGAGCGACCGACCCGCGGGAGCCCCATGAGCGAGAGCGACGACCCCCCGGAGCGCGCGGACGCCAGCGCAGGCGAGCCCGAGCCAGCCAGGGCCGACCCCGGGCGGCGGCGGACGTTCGCCATCGTCTTCCTGACGATCTTCCTCGATCTCGTCGGGTTCGGGATCATCATCCCGATTCAGCCCTTCTACGCCGAGACCTTCGGCGCGAGCGCCACCGTCGTGACCCTGCTGGGCGCGAGCTACTCGTTCGCCCAGTTCATCATGCTGCCGTTCTGGGGGCGCCTGTCCGATCGCGTCGGGCGACGGCCCGTCCTGCTCGTCAGCATCGCGGTCGCCGCGGTGGGCTACCTGCTGTTCGGGCTCGCCGGCTCGCTGGGCATGCTCTTCGCCGCGCGCGTGCTGTCCGGGATCGGCACCGCAAACATCGGCACGGCGCAGGCGATCATCGCCGATCTGACCGACAGCCGCGGCCGCGCGGGAGGCATGGCGCTCATCGGCATCGCGTTTGGCCTCGGCTTCATCGTCGGCCCTGCACTGGGCGGCATCTTCGGCCAGTTCGGCATCGCGGTGCCCGCCTTTGTGGCAGCCGGACTCTCGGCGTCGAATCTGGTCCTTGCGTCGATCCTGGTCCCGGAGACCCACCCGCCGGACCGCAGAGGGCAGGGGAGGACGCCCGCTCGCGGCCTGTCGATCGCCCGCCTGCGCGCCGCCCTGAAGCTGCGCGACGTGCCCCAGCTGCTGGCGCTCTACCTGGTCGTCACCACGGGCTTCGCCCTGATGGAGCAGGCCCTGCCGCTGTTTGTCGAGGCGCGCTGGCTCCCCGTGCCCGCCGCGGAGATCGCCGATCCGGTCCAGGCCGAGGCCGCCGCCCAGCAGGCCGCCGGACTGACCACCTGGGTGCTGGTCGTGGTCGGCGTGACCGCGGTCATCGTGCAGGGCGGGCTGGTCGGACGCCTGGCCCGGCGCTTCGGTGAGCGGCCGCTCCTGCGGGTCGGCCTCGTCCTGGAGGCGGTCTCCCTCGGCGCGCTCCCGTTCATCGGCTGGACCGGGTCCTTCCCACTCCTGCTCCTCGGCGCGGTGGTCATGGCCACCGGATCGGGGCTGTACAACCCGTCCTTGTCGGCGCTGCTCTCCCTGTCCGCACCCGATGACGAGCAGGGCGGGATCCTCGGCCTCGGACAGTCCATGTCGGCCCTGGGGCGGGTGATCGGCCCCGCGGTGGCCGGGCTGCTCTTCGAGCTGGTCGTGGGCCTGCCCTTCTGGATCGCGGCCGTCCTCATGGGCATCATGGTGCTCGTGAGCATCACCCTGCGCGGTCCGCATGTGTGATCGGATAGGCGATAACTACCTCCTTAGCTCGAATATGCACACGTAAGAAAGGTGCTCCTATTGGTTGGTCGTCCGATGTTGGGGTCCGA
>CALATR010001121.1 GCA_937891875.1 uncultured Pseudomonadota bacterium
GCCGGTTCGACCGGAGATCAGGACCAGGCGCTGCTCGGCCTCGGACCAGCGCACCAGGATCGCCTGCAGGGGCGCGAGGGCGTCCGGGTCGGTGATGTCCGCACCCGCGTCGTCCTTCCAGGTGGCCGCGGCGAGCTTGGCCTGCAGATCCGCCGCCAGCGCCGCGCCGTCTCCGGCACCCAGGTCCGCGGCCGCCAGGCTCACCGTCGCCGTGCCGACCTCGTCCGCGCGCACGACCAGGGTGCTGCCGCCGGCGAGGTTGGCGCTGGTCGGAGCCGACGTCAGGGTGCCCGGCAGCTGGACCAGGATGTCCGACGGGGCGGGCGGGTCCCGCTCGGGCTCGACCAGCACGTCCAGCGGCCCGATGACCGAGACCCACGGGAGTCGGACCGGGCGATAGTTCGGGTCGGCGTACCCATGACCCGCCTGGACGCCGAGCGTACCGTGACGGAGGCCCGTGCGGACGAGCCTGAGCAGCGCATTGAGTGCGGCGGTGACCACCGAGTGGGCCTCGTGAGCTTGGAGGCCGAGGCTCGGCGGTTGCGGGCCTTCAGTCAACGCAATGCAGGCCGATGGTGTGCGCGGGGTGATCGCCTCGTCGACCAGGAATTTCGACCTTCGAAAATGGACCGGGCGCGCGTCGTGAGGCGTTCCGACGTCGGAATGGTGGAAGGGATTCGGTACCGTTCTGGACCGGTTTTGGGCGGGTCGGGGACGGCTGGGCCTACGTCAGCCCATGCCGCCCCTTCACCGCCTCCCACGCCTCCGCCACCGCCGGCCCCAGCGCCGTCCCACCCGACAGCGCCTCCACCACCCGGTCGATCGGCGTGCCGACGTTGAGCTTCTGAAGCTGCCTTCCGTCCACGACCTGATCTGTGCTCACCGACGCCCGGTGCAGGCCGACCAGGTTCCAGTCGTCGTCGAACAGGGGGCTGCCCGAGGAGCCCTCGTCGGTGTTCGAGGTGTAGCGGATGGCGTCGGGGTCCTGCTCGCGGAGCTGGTTGGCGCGCAGGGCCACGCGCTTGTCGCCGCCGCCGGGGTGCTGGACGATGTTGATGGCGAGGTTGTCGGGCAGGGCGCCGGTGCGCAGAGGGCGGATGGCGCGGTCCGCGGGGCTGGTCAGCTCGAGCACGGCGAAGTCCAGCCCGCCCGGGTTGTCGATGCTGCGGCGGGGGCTCCAGGCGAGCAGGCGAGCGACCGGGATGCGGGTCGTCGCGGCGCCGGGGTGGTCGACGTCGAACTCGACGACGGCGTTCTGGGCCTGCAGCTGCAGGTCGTCCTCGTTGGCGTCGGGCTCGTTGGTGTGGCGGGCGTTGACGACGTGGTGGTTGGTCAGCAGCAGGCGCTCGGTGAGCAGGAAGCCGGTGCCGAAGCTGGGGGCGCCCTCGGTCCGGGTCCCGAACTGGCGGGTCACGGCGATCCGCGCGACGATCGCGGCGGCGTCGCTGCCGATGGTGAGGAACTCCGCAGGCAGGAAGCCGATCTCCTCGAAGACCAGCGCCTCCTCGCGCTCGACCACCTCGACGGTGGCGGGCACGGCGTCGCTGGGGTCGGCCTGGCTCTCGGTGAGGGACTTCGCCGCCCGGACCAGCGGGTGGGACGGGTCGTCGCGGGGGGTGTTGGTGATCTCGGCCAGCTTCTTCAGCATGCGCCGCAGCTTGCGCACGTTCTCCGGCGTCGGAGGCCGGGCGTTGGCCGTCTGGAGGATCTGGTCGAAGGGCAGGAAGTTCGCCCCGTTCAGGGGCACGTCCGCCGCGGCGGCCAGGGCGCGCAGGTTCTCGGGGGTGCCGGGAAAGCCGGGTGCCGACTTGAACCAGGTCTCGAGGCTCCGCGCGAGGCTGGCGTCCGGGAGGATGGCGAAGACCCCCCACTGGCGGGCCACGCTGCGGATGTCGAAGTCCATGTTGGGGCGCACCGCGCGCAGGCTGTTGAACGTGGGCCGGGTCCACAGCCCCTGCATGTCCGCCTTGGTGACGACCTGCAGCGCCACCGTGGCGGCGGGCTGGTTCCAGGCCACGTTGTGGCGGATCACCTGGAGCGTGGGGTGGGTGCGCACGAAGCTCCTGAGCTCGGCGGGGCCGTCGAAGAGATCCAGCAACAGGTTCGAGAGCGCGCCAACCCGGTTCATTCGTGCCTCCCTGCCGTACACGCCCTGTGTACGGAGATCGCCCTTCCTGGCGAGGCTTCAGGCTACCCTGAGGTAGAACCCGCCACGCGTGGTCCAGCTGGAGTCCCGATGTTGAGTCGCCTCGACGGCAAGCTGCTCTCCGACCTGCACCTGTCCCTGCTGGAGACCTTCGACCACGGCGAGCTGGAGCTCTTCCTGCGCACCCTGCTCGACGTGCGCATCCACGAGATCTCGCTGGGTGCGGAGGGCTTCGCCGACGTCGTGACGGCGGTCATCTCCTGGGCCGAGCGGCGCGGACGCATCCCCACGCTCCTCGATGCGCTGGTCGCGGCCCGTCCCGGCCGACCCGAGTTCGAGCGCATCCGCCAGCAGTTTGCCGAGCGCCTCAAGCACGGAGGCCCCGGCGAGTCCCGGCCCGATGCGGCCGCCCCACCCACGGTCGGGGGAGCCGGCGCGCGCTCGGTCGATCCGGTCGCCGTGCTGTCCTGGGCCCAGGCGATGGGGCGGGCCTCGGCCAGCGTCGCCCTGCTCGAGGTCGGCGAGAACACGGTGAGCACGGCCATGGCGCTGACCCGTCGCCTCCTCTTGTGCCCGTCGTTCGTGGTGCAGGAGCAGCTCGACGACAAGAGCGGCTGGCACGAGGTGCGCGCGACGTTTGGCTACGGCAGCACCGCCAAGGGGGCACCGCCGCGCCAGACCTGGGCGCTCGATCGGGACGTGCCGGTCGTCGATCACGACGCCGACCTCGGCTTCGCCGTGCTGCTCCTCGGCGAGCCCCTGCCGCCCGAGGCCTCGCCGGGCTCGCTCCAGGCCGACTTCGAGGCGGCGATGAAGGGCCCGCCAGAGGTGCGCGCGATCGCGACCTCCCGCTCGAAAGTCGAGGAGGGAACGCCGCTCTTCCTGCTCGGGCACGCCCTTGGTGGCGCGATCGGCCTGGAGGCGACCTTCGCCGTCGGGGTCGACGGGGACGTCGTCCGCTACCAGCACGACGGAGGATCGCGACCGGGCCTCGCTGGAGCCCCGGTGCTGACCGAGAACGGGCGCGCCATCGCCATGCACCAGGGTGCGAAGACGGATGAGGGCGGCGCCGGTTCGGCGTCCGGACTTCGGCTCCAGGCCGTGCTCGACCGACCGCTGGTGAAGCTGGCGATCGCGGTGGGCAAACCGCCGCCGGAGGGCATGAGCGTGGAGCAGATGGCGATCTAGGAGACTGCGGGAAAGC
>CALATR010001122.1 GCA_937891875.1 uncultured Pseudomonadota bacterium
ACGGCTCCGGCGACCTCGAGATCGTCACCACCGGCAACGCCGGCACGCCGCTCACCGATGGCAAGAAGCCCATCCTGACCTGTGACGTGTGGGAGCACGCCTACTACGTGGACTACCGCAACGCCCGCGGTGACTACGTCGCGGCCTGGTGGAACCTGGTCAACTGGGACTTCGCGAACGCCAACCTCGGCTGACCGCGAGCGTCTGCACCCAGGCCCGACGCCCCCGCGACCGCCGGTCGTGGGGGTGTCCTGCGTCTGGGTACTGCGATGGTCCGCGACAAGCCTGGCCTTCAGGCGTTCCGAACGGGCTTCGAATCAGTCTTCGTCGACGTCGGCGCATTCCTGGCGGGCCTTCTCCAGGCGGGCCTCGACCGTGTCGATCAGCGTGCGCATGGAAAACGGCTTCTCCAGCAACTTCTCGCCGAACGGCACCACGTCGAACTGGTACTCCTGGTAGGCCGACACGAACAGGATGGGCAGGTCCGGGCGGCCCTCCCGCGCCCGCCGCGCCAGCTCCAGCCCGTCCATGTGGGGCATGAGGATGTCGGTGACCAGCAGATCGATGGTGCGATCGGGGTCCTCGATGACGTCCAGCGCATCCTGTCCCGAGGCGCACGGGGTCACAGCGTGCCCGACCTTGCCTAGCATGCGCATCATCACGGTCAGCATCTGCTCTTGATCATCGACGAGAAGGATGCTGGCTGGCTGGCTTGTCTTCATGAAGACCCGTCGTTTACTCCAGAGTCGGCTACGCCTCAACAGATCCTGAACAGGACCGGCGCATCACTGTCCCACAGCGACCCGAGCCGCGCGGATGACCCTTGCCAGCTGGGGATCGGGCGGACGAAATGCCCGCCACCGAATCGGCTTCGTGTCCTGTACCTCACCCAGTCTTGACAGGGTTTCCCGGGCATCGGTGCGCGCGACGTCGGTCGGCAGGGGATCCAGGGTGCCCGACACCTCGACCCGGGTCTCGGTGGCCGTCCAGCTGACCCGGATCTCCTGGCCGTCCAGCGTCGCGATCGCCTCGCGCTCGGTGCCGAGATCGCGCACGACGGCGCGTCGGCCGAGGGCGGCCTGCACGTGCCGGCTGGGGTCGGGCCGCCCGAGGGTGCGCAGCACGGACGCGGCGGGGAAGGTGAACAGGGTCACGCCGACCAGCACGCCCACGACGATCACCAGGACGAGGGCGGCCACGGCGAGCTCGGCGAGGCTCACCGGGTGGGTCCGGGCCCCTGGCCGGTGGCGAGCCACATCAGGGTGGCCTGGTCCACCGCCAGGCTCTTCCAGAACAGCTCGAAGCGGAGCGCGCGCAGCCATGCCGTCAGGGCGGCGACGAACGGGCCGGGGCGCGGGTCGGTCCAGGCCGCGGCGACCGCCCCGCCGAGCACGAAGAGGGCGGCCACGCTGACGTTGGGGATGTTGGCTGACAGGCGCAACCACAGCGAGCGCCGCAGGGCCTCGACCGCCCAGCGATCGAGCTCGTCGGGCAGGCCGGGCCAGGCGGGGGGGCTGTCGGTCCAGGCGGCGGACGCCTGCGCGACCGGGCCGAGGCCGCGCTTGAGCACCGGTCCTGGACCATCCAGCTCCACGAAGCCAGCGAGGCGGACCTCGCTCACCCGGCTCGCCCAGCGGGCGGCGAAGTCGGGGGGCAGCTCGCCGCGGGGGGCGGGCTCGCGGGTGATCACGGACAGCAGGCCGGTGACGGTGGCGTCGTCGTCCTCGCACATGCGGACGAGCGCGCGCTCCAGCTGGTCCTGGCCTCCCGGCGCCGGCGTGCTCGCCGCGACCACCTGGGTGTCCGGCAGCGTAGAACCCTGCTTCCAAGAGGCAAAAGCGCCGTACGCGGCGGGGTCGATGCCCACCCGGGTCTCGTCCTCACCGTGCTCGTTCTTCGCGGCGAGGGCGATCAGCGGGAACTGGCGGCACGGGATGGGCTTGCGCTCCATGCCCAGCTGGCCGTGGATGCTGCAGCGGCCGTCGGCGCCGAGAAAGACGCACTGTCCGCCGGACATGCGCAGCGAGCCCTCGTCGACCGGATCGACGTCGAGTCCCAGGTCCCGGGCGGCGGCGCGGGCCCGGGCGACCTCGTCCTCGTTGTAGAGCGGCACCCGCACGCCCTCGCAGCAGCCGCCGCAGAGCGTGCAGTCGAAGCGGAGCAGCTCGGCGACGGGGCGGGTGGCGTGGGTGAGGTGCGGTCCGCTCACGGCATCAGCCGCGGGGAGCCTGGTCCTTGGCGATGTACTTCGGGCGGTAGATGGGCACGCCCTTGCCGCCGCGCGCGTGCACGCGCTCGTCGACGATCTGGGCGGCGATGCCGGTGATCCGCGCGAGGCCGAACAGGTTCGTGTAGTAGTTGGCGTCGCTCAGACCGCCCGCCTGGAGCAGGGAGCCGGACACCGCGTCCACGTTCGGGTGGGGGTTGCTGATCTTCGGGTTCTCGGACAGCACCTTGACCGCGGCGGCGCGCATGGCGAGGGCGGTCTGGAAGATCTCGTCATCCGGGCACAGCTCCTTGCCGAGCTCGTACTGGATGGTGGCGCGGGGATCCTCGGCCCGGAGCACGCCGTGGCCGAAGCCGAAGACCTTGTCCTTGTTGGCCAGACGGTTGCGCACGTAGGCCTCGACCTCGTCCACGTCGGTGGTGCCCACCTCGCGCAGCTGCTCCAGGCAGGCCTGGTTGGCTCCGCCGTGCAGGGGACCGGAGAGTGCGCCCATGGCGGCAGACATGCAGGTGAAGATGTCCGCGTGGCCCGAGGCCACGGCCTTGCCGGTGAAGGTGGAGAGGTTGCCGCCACCGTGGTCGACGTGGAGCACGTAGAAGACCTTGAGCAGCGCGGCGAGCTTGTCCTCGTCAGCGCCGGGGATGCCGAGCATGTGGACGAAGTCCTCGATGAGGCCCTTGTCCGAGCTGGGCGCGATGGGCGCGCCGAGGCCGCTGTGCACGCGGAAGATGGCGGCGACGAGCTCGGGGGTGCGGGCGACGAGGTTGAGCGCGTCCTCCATCCAGTCGCCGGTGCGGGTCGACAGGCCGAGGAGCTGCAGGCCGGTGCCGAGCCACGCCATGGGGTGACCGTCGCGGTTGAGGCCGGAGAGGGTGTTCAGCACGTCCGCGGGGATGCCGCGGCGGGCGCGCAGGTCCGCCTCGAGGCTGGCGCGTTGCTCATCCGTGGGGAGCTCGCGGAAGAACATCAGGTGCACGATGTCGATCGGCTCCTTCCGCGCGAGCTCGGTGATCGGGTAGCCGACGTAGGAGACGCCCTTGTACGGGTCGACCTTGGACGTTCGGCAGTAGCCGACCGGGTAGCCGCGGAGGCCGGTGTCGAGGTGGTCGGTCGTGATCTGGAAGAGGACTTCGGCGTCGCTCATGTCGGCTCCATACGTGTTGGGCGGGTGTGTAATCGAGCGACCTGCGCCCCGCGACCGAACTGCGAACTGCTCGTCGCGGGTGCGAAGAAACTCACACACCAGGGGGTGGATGACGGGTTCCGAGTGGGATCTCGTGAGGGGGGCAGACGCGCTCGAACCGCAGATTTTCCAGTCATGTCCCTTGACGTGTCAACACCATGTTTCGAAGCAACCTTGATTATCCATCGATGATCCGCGGCGACCCTGGCAGAACTCCCAGCGCCCGCGCTAGGATTGGGGGGTGGAGGCCTGCTGAGCCAACCCGAGCCCGAACTGCCCGCGCACCCCCTGGAGGCCCTGAAGCCACCGAGCGCGCCGCTGCTGCTTCAGGTCCGCGGCCTGGCCCGGCGTGCGGCGTACCACGTGCTCCACCCGCGTCGGCGGGAGCCGTGCGTGGAGGGGGAGGCGCCCAGGCCCGTCGCCCGGCTCTACTACGAGAGCTCCGACGGCTGGCGTGCCCCCCTGCGCCTGTTGCCTCCCGCCGCTGGCGGTGCCGGCGAGCCGGTCGTGCTCGCCCACGCGACGGGCCTTCATCCCGACGCCTGGCGCCTCGGAGAAGGCCTGACCCTCGCCAGAGCCCTGTCGCGGGCGGGCTTTGCGGTCTACCTGCTCTCCCACCGCGGGGACGTGGACGCCCTGCCGCCCCACCCGCGCGCGGGGTTCGACTTCGACGACATCCTGGGGCGCGACCTGCCTGCGGCCCTCGCCCGGATCCGGGAACATGCTGGCTTTTCCCGCATCCACTGGGTCGGCCACGGCATGGGCGGGCAGCTGGGACTGGCGCATGCAGCCCGCAGTCGCGGCGAGGATCTCGCGAGCGTCGTGGTGCTCGGTGCTCCAGCGCGCTTCGAGCGGGACGCGGTGCGCTCCGAGGTCCGCCGCCTGGCCCGGGTCGCCGGCCTCATGCCCGCCCACTGGCGCCTGCCGGTGCGCAGCGTCGCCGCCGCGGCGGTCCCATGGGTCGACGGCACGGTGAGCCTCGCCGGACAGGTCGAGCCCGGCACCGCGTCCGGACCCCGCCTGCGCGGCGTGCTCAGCTGGGCCACCGACGACCTCACCGCCGGCCTCATGCGCCAGGTCCAGCGCTGGCACCGCACCGGGTGCTGGAGCGACCGCACCGGCCTGCTCGACTACGCGGAGTCCCTCGCCGATGCCCGCGGCCCCCTGCTGGTGCTCGTCGGTCCCGATGACGCCCTGTGTCCCCCCGATGCGGGGCTGTGGGCCGCACGGTGCTGGGGCGGAGACGCCGAGACCCTCGTCCTGCCCGCCGGCTACGGCCACCTCGATCCCCTGGTCGCCGTGGACGCCCCCGAGGACGTCTTTCGGCCCATCGCCCGCTGGCTCACCGCGCGCCGACGCCGCGCCTGGTAGTCCACACGCCCGGCCCCTGTTCGTCGTGAAGGTGATGCACAGGCTTGGCGTGCCTTTGACACGTCAACAGGACCGCTGGTCCACTGTGACTGCGGAGAAGACGCAGGGGGCGGAGGTCGCTGCCTGCCGGGGAGACGCGATGACCACGCCCAAGAGCCGGGTCCGCGTCGCACGCAACTTCGTGCGACGCTACGGTCCCGACCGTTTTGCCAGGTTGCTCCAAGCCCTCGCCGACGGCGAATCCGGCCAGACCATCGCCGACGAGTTCGACGTCAGCCGCGAGCGCGTGCGGCAGTGGAAGAACACGTTCGGACAGGTCCTGACGCTGTACCAGGTGCACCCCGAGGTGGAGGAGGTCCTGGACGAGCAGCTTCCGGAGCTGGAGATCTAGCGGGATCGGGTCGTAGGGTCTGTGGAGGCGCCTTCGGCGGAGCAGGAGACTCGATCGCGCGTGCACCGGCTCTCACAACGGAGAAGCGGAGCACCGGAGGTCTGACGGAGGCTCATCTACCGGGTGCGCCGCCAGCGCGCTACCAGGCAGGATAAACCTCTCTTTTAGAGGATCAGTCAGGCGTTTGGGAGGCGAAGGTGAGGTCTGTTGGTACACGACTGGCTGTCAGCGCTGGGCCAGTCCTCCGTCAGATCTCGGGTCCTCCGCTCCTCAGTGGTGGAAGCCGCCGTGCGAAGCTTACATTTCGGTCGCGGCGGATGCCCCACCGCTCGCTCGGCTCGAGGAGCCCAGTTCGTGTCGATCTCAGGCGTCCTCGCTCGCCTTCTTCCTTCTCCGCCGCCGCTTGCGCTTCGCCCCTGATCCCGAGCTGCTCGGTGCCGGCC
>CALATR010001123.1 GCA_937891875.1 uncultured Pseudomonadota bacterium
CTCGTGGGCGCCCTCGAGGAGGTCGCCGACCGCATGAAGCAGGTCGAGTCGCGCGGGTGGAAGATGGCGATGGGGCTGGCGGTGCTCGGTGCGGGAGGCGGCGCCGGAGGAGCGCAGCTCGTTCAGGCACTGCTCGGGGGGTGAGCGTGGCGCGGACGAAGCGGGTGGCGCTGTACGCGCGGGTGTCGACGCTGCACGGGCAGGACGTCGGCCTCCAGCTCGACGAGCTCCGGCAGGTCGCCGAACAGCGCGGCTGGGACCTGGTCGAGGAGTACGTCGACGAGGGCGTGTCGGGAGCGAAGGCCTCGCGACCGGGGCTCGACCGCCTGCTTGCCGATGCCCAGCGCGGGCGGTTCGACGTGGTGCTGGTGTGGAAGCTGGACCGGCTCGGGCGATCGCTCCAGCACCTGCTCGGTGTCCTGGATGACCTCGCCGGCTGGGGCGTCGGGTTCGCGTCCGTGCGGGATGCCGGGATCGACACGACGACGCCGGCGGGGCGGCTCATGCTTCAGATTCTCGGGGCGTTTGCTGAGTTCGAACGCGAGATGGTGCGCGAGCGGGTGATCGCCGGGGTGCGACGGGCGCAGGCGGCCGGGAAGCACTGTGGGCGGCCGCGGGTGGAGTTCGATCTGCGACCCGCGGTGGCGCTGCTGGAGCAAGGGCGGTCGTTGAAGGAGACCGCGCGGATCCTGTCCGTGAGTCGGAACACCCTGCGCCGTCGGCTCCGGGAGGGTGGACACTGGCCCCGCGAGGGAAGCCCGCCGGCACCGGCGAGTCCCTCGCGGTAGGCTGGGCGGCGCGGAGCCGCGATGCCATCCTTCCTCACCAACCTCTTCAACGCCGTGTTCGGGTCGCCGGCCAGCGCCCGCACCCGGGGCACGTCGAGGACCAGCCGGGCGACAAGCACGTCCACGATGCGAGGTCTCGAGATCCTCGAGGAGCGAGACGACGGCACGGTCATGTTCGACCTGAACGGCGCGTTCTACGTCTCCGGTCGCCGGTCACCGAACGGCCGGTTCCTCGTCGGGGCCGTCGACGGTCACCAAGAGGGCGACCGGCTCAAGTCCGGGAAGGTGGTCCTGGTCGACCTCAACGAGGGGACGACCTGCTTCCGCAAGTCCCTGAAGCGCGCGAACAACCCGTGGGTCTCCGACGACGGCCTGGTGACGGTGGAGAACTGGCTCGACTGGGGCGGTCCTCTCGGTGGCGAGGTCGTCGCGTTTCACCCCTCCGGGGAGCGGGCGTGGAAGCGCCGGTACAAGGCGAACGTGTACGGCACCCATCTCGCCCAGGACGGACGGCACCTGCTCATCTCCACCTGCAACTCCGACCACGCCCCCCACTCCGGGAAGACCTGGCTCGTGGACGCAAGCACAGGCACCGACGTGTGGTGCCGAGACGGCTTCGGCGCAGTCCGCTTCGAAGGAAGCACACCCGTCATCGGCACGGAGGGCGATCGGCAGAGTCCCACCAACGAGTTCTTCCCGCTCGATGGGTCCGGTCAGGCCCCGGCAGCGTTCGAAGCCGCGCAGCAGGCCGCCTCAGACCGCCGCAACCGGGGTCAGCCGTGGTGGGTGCTCGGCAAGGTGAACGACGCGCTGAAGGAGGAGGTGTCGGTGGAGCACCTGGAGGGCCTGCTGCCTCTCCTCGACGAGATGGAGCGTGAGCACGAGCTCGACGACAAGACTCAGGCCAAGGCCTGCCGGGCGCGCGGTGAGATCGCCGAGCGCGCCGGAGACCTCCGGGCCGCCTACACCTGGTGGTCCCGCGCGCTGGAGCTCGATCCGAAGGTCGGCATCAAGAGGCGCCACTCGGCGCTGGGGAAGAAGCTCGGTGGGTAGTCCTCGCCGCAGGGTCAGAACCCCGACGCCCGTAGCCTGGGATGAGACCGTCGGTGGCGGGGTCAGAAGGCGGGGCTACAACGGTGGGCGGAAGCAGGTGGTTGTGATGCACAGCCCATGCGGCATCCCATGCAATCGTGGCCGCACCTCGTCATCGTGGCATCATCGCGCTCTCGGCCGACGCCCGACGGCGCACGGCCTGACCGCCGAGCGCCATCACCGACCCTCGCTTGCCCGTCGCTGGAAAGCCCCGTCCGAGCAGCCGCCACCCGGGGTCAACTGGGTGCCGCCCGACGGCAACATGGCTCTCGCGTACACTCCGGTCGGCGGCGAGGCCTTCCCCTTCAGGCGATGCGGGAACGGAACCGGTGGGCAGCGCGAGACCGAAACAACGCGACGTCGCAGAGGACACAGAGCATGGCCCCAGCCACACGAGAAGCCCAGCGCGCCGAACTCCACAAGGCGATCTGGCGAATCGCCAACGACCTACGGGGAGCAGTCGATGGCTGGGACTTCAAGTCTTACGTCCTCGGGACACTGTTCTACCGGTTCATCTCCGAGAATCTGACCGCCTACCTCAACATCATGGAGCGGCAGGCCGGGAACCCTACCTTCGACTACGCCAAGCTCGACGACGCCCAGGCGGAGTTCGGGCGCAAGTCCACGGTTGAAGAGAAGGGATTCTACATCCTGCCCTCGGAGCTGTTTGCCAACGTCCGCAAGAGGGCAAAGGACGACGAGGACCTCAACGAGACGCTGGAGCGCGTGTTCAAGAACATCGAGGCGTCGGCCTTGGGGACCGACAGTGAAGCAGACCTCAAGGGCCTCTTCGACGACTTCGACGTCAACAGCGCCAAGCTGGGCCCGACAGTGGCAAAGCGGAACGACAAGCTGGTCAAGCTGATGGATGCCGTCGGCGACATGCAGCTGGGAGACTTCGCCGACAACACCATCGACGCCTTCGGCGACGCCTACGAATTCCTGATGACGATGTACGCCTCCAACGCAGGCAAGTCGGGAGGTGAGTTCTTCACGCCCCAGGAGGTCAGTGAGCTGCTCGCGCGCATGACGGTCGTTGGCAAGACCCAGGTGAACAAGGTCTACGACCCGGCCTGTGGCTCGGGGTCGCTCCTGCTCCAGTTCGCCAAGGTGCTTGGGAAAGAGAACGTGCGGCAGGGCTTCTACGGCCAGGAAAACAGTCTCACAATCTACAACCTCGCCCGAATCAACATGTTTCTCCACGACATCAACTACGAGAAGTTCGATATCGCCCTCGGAGATACGCTCATCGATCCTCATCACTGGGACGACGAACCCTTCGAGGCCATCGTGAGCAACCCGCCCTACTCCACCAAGTGGGAGGGCAACGCCAACCCGCTGTTGATCAACGACCCGCGTTTCGCGCCGGCGGGCGTGCTTGCACCAAAATCACGGTCTGACCTCGCCTTCACGATGCACATCCTGGCGTGGCTCGCTGTGAATGGGACAGCCGCCATCGTTGAGTTTCCGGGTGTACTCTACCGAAGCGGCTCCGAGAAGAAGATCCGGAAGTACCTGATCGACAACAACTACGTCGACGCCGTCATCCAGCTGCCGCCCGACCTGTTCTTCGGCACCACCATCGCCACCTGCATCATCGTTCTGAAGAAGTCGAAGACCGACAACTCAGTGCTGTTCATCGATGCCTCGGAGGAGTTCACGCGAGCGGGCAACAAGAATGTCCTGGCTCCTCGGCACAGACAGAAGGTCTTGGACGCCTTCGTGGACCGGACCTCTGTTCCACACTTCGCAAGACTCGTTCCCC
>CALATR010001124.1 GCA_937891875.1 uncultured Pseudomonadota bacterium
CCGAGGTCGCCCTCCCGCTCCACGTACAGCTCGAGTGGATCCTCGACGCCGATCTCGCCCTGGGCCTCCCGCGCGTTCTCGAGCAGGTTGATGAGCGCCTGGCGAAACGGCACCGGCGGCACCTCGACGAGCAGGTCGTCGGCGCCGTCATCGTGGATGATCAGCTCGACGTCGGCGCCCTTCGCCCACAAGCCCGCGCCACCCCGGACCAGCTCGGCCAGGTGGCGGCGCTCCAGTCCGGACGCGCTGGGATCCCCCGCACCGATCAGCAGCTGGTCGACGATCTCCTTGCAGCGATCGAGCTGGGTCTTGATGGCGCCGACATCGCCCATGGTGGCGTCATCATCCGCAAAACGCCGCTTGATCCTGCGCAGGCGCAGACCCATCGTGAACAGCGGCGTGTTCAGCTCGTGGGCGGCGCCCGCGGCGAGGGTGCCGACGGTGCGCAGGCGATCGACCCGGGCGGTCCGATCCCGCGCCTCGAGCAGGGCCACCTTGTGGCCGCGCAGGGTCCGGCTGACGCCGATGGTGAAGCCGGACGCCGAGATCACCGTGATGACGAAGGCCAGCGCGGCGCCGAAGTCGTGGAGCAGGTCCGGCGGCACGCTGTGGCGGTCCAGGTGCAGCGGGAAGCTGAAGACGTGGAGCGCGCCGTAGCAGCCGAGCGCCAGGGTCGTGATGATGGTCGCCTTGCCCCAGGTCAGCATGACCGCACCCATGCAGACGTGGATGAAGTACAGCACGACAAAGGGATTCTCGGGGCCGCCTGACCCCATCAGGAAGACCGTCAGCGCCAGGATCTCCGTCGAGAGGTGCACCAGCAGCCGTCCCTGGGTCACCTCCTTGTGGGTCGCGAGCGCCCGCATCGCCTCCACGTTGGCCGCGGCGAGCACGACCATCACCACCCCGAGCGGCGCGATGAGCCAGGCGCTGTCGAGCACGGTGAAGGTGAAGGCCAGGGTCACCGTCTGCGCGAGCAGCGCCACCCAGCGCAGCCGCACCAGCCAGGTCAGCCAGAGCACACCCTCGTCGACGTCCGGATCGGCGAACATCGTCAACATCGGGTCCGGTCGGGTCACGCCATCAGCTCCTCGGTGACATCGTCCAGCGCCTTGCGGGTGATCCGCACCAGGTCGTCCGCCTGGGCTGCGGTCAGCGACAAGGGCGGGTTGAGCACCAGCGTAGCGCCGAGGGGCCGCAGGATGGCGCCGTGCCGCCGGGCCGCCATGGCGACGCGGTGCCCGATGTCCGCGGGCAGCGGGCTCCCTTCCCGGGCGAGGTCGATGCCGACCATGACGCCGCACTGCCGGATGTCGACCACGAAGGGGTGCGGCGCGAGCCGGGCCTCGAGGAGCCGCCCCAGCTGCGCGGTCAGGGCGCGCACGTTGCCCAGGGTGTCCTCCTCGTCGAAGAGGCGGAGCGAGGCGCGGGCGACCGCACAGGCGAGCGGGTTGCCGGTGTAGGTGTGGCCGTGGAAGAACTGGCGGTTCTCCTCCGGCGAGCCGATGAACGCGTCGTAGACGTCCTCGGTGGCGAGCGTCGCGGCGAGCGGCAGGTAGCCGCCGCTGATCCCCTTGGCGAGGCAGAGGAAGTCCGGCGAGCGCCCCACCTGCTCCATCGCGAACAGGGTGCCGGTGCGCCCGAAGCCGACCGCGACCTCGTCGGCGATGACGAGGATGCCGTGCTCGCGGGCACGGTCGATGAGCGCACGCACGAAGTCGACCGAGTGCATCTTCATGCCCGCCGCCCCCTGCACCATCGGCTCGACGATGAGGCCGGCGAGGGTGTCGGCGTGCGCGTCGAGCAGGGCGAGCGCCCCGGAGAGCGCGGTGGCCTCCTCGTCGCCGCCGGGGCTGCGCGGGGCGGGCAGCACCAGGGCGTCGAAGAGCAGCGGCTTGAAGAGCTTGTGGAAGGTGTCGATCCCGCCAACGCTGACCGCACCGATGGTGTCGCCGTGGTACGCGTCGGACAGGGTCGCGAAGCGGGTACGCCGGGTCTCGCCACGCTGTTGTTGGGCCTGGAACGCCATCTTCACGGCGATCTCCGTACTCGTCGAGCCGGAGTCCGAGTAGAACACCCGGGTCAGCCCCCACGGAGCCACGTCGATCAGCTCGGCGGCGAGCTCGATGGCCTCGGGGTGGGTCAGGCCGAGCAGGGTCGAGTGGGCCAGCTGCTCGGCCTGGGCGTGCAGGGCAGCGTCGAGCGTGGGGTGGCCGTGGCCATGGACGTTGGTCCACAGGGAGGAGACCCCGTCGAGGTAGGCCTTGCCGTCGGTGTCGTAGAGCAGGCACCCGTCGCCGCGGGCGATGACGAGCGGCTCGGAGGCGGCCCAGCGCTGCTGGGGGGTGAACGGGTGCCACAGGACCTTCTTGTCGAGGGCGCGGAGGCGGGCGGTGTCGTGCATGGGACCGTCAGGAGCGTCGGGTGAGCGTGAGGGTGAGCGCGCCGGCGGGAGGGCCGAGGCCTCCGCCGAGCCGGGCGCGCAGGGTGCGGCGCTGCAGGGCGCCGGCGAGGGGATCCCAGGTGGCGATCCCCTCGGCGCGCAGGGCGAGTCCACCCTGGGCGCGCAAGAGCAGGGTGCTGCGCAGATCGACCCGCGGCGCGCCGTCGGGATCGGCGTAGATGTCGGCCACGGCGCAGCGCCCGTCGGCGGCGATGTCCAGCCCGGGGGGCAGCAGCGGGGCGAACGGGGCCCCCAGATCGGCGTCTCGCCAGCTGGCGCCATGCTGGACCGGATCGGGGGGGAGCGGCAGGGCGAGGAGCCGGTGGCCGACCTGAGCGCCGAAGCACTCCCTGCCGGCGTCGCCGACCGCGGTGCAGTCGAGGCCCGGCTGGGGTCGGAGGCGACCGTCCACCCCCAGGCGCAGGACCACCGCGCCGCCTTGGCCTCGTTGGACCGAGAGCATGCGTTGTAGCGCCTCTTCCGAGAGCTGCTCGGGCCGTTCGTCTGCACCGAGCCCGACCAGGTGGCCATGCAGGGTGGCGACCCCGCGATCCCGGGCGACGACCTGGTAGGCCCAGCGCTCGATGCGGCGGCGCACCACCCCGCCGAGCTCATGCTCCACGTGCAGATCGTAGAGGAGCCGCCAGCCGGGCACGAAGCGCCAGCCTAGCCGCAGGGCGTCGGGAGGAGGCGGGTAGACGAGCCTGCGCGGGGCGCACGCCGCGGCGAGGAGGGAGAGCAGCACGGCGCGGCGCTGCATCACCGGCGGGGCCCCAGGACGTCGAGGATGCGGTCGAGCTGGTCGTCGGTGTGGGCGGCGGACACGGTGAAGCGGATGCGCTCGGTGCCGGCGGGCACGGTCGGGGGGCGGATGCCGGCGGCGAAGATCCCGGCATCCTGCAGGCGCGCGTCCAGCGCCATCACGTCGGGCCCGACCACGACCGGCACGATGTGGGCCTCGCCCAGCACCTCCCAGCCCAGGTCGGCGAGGCCGCTACGCAGGCGGCGGGCGTTGGCGGCGAGGCGCTCGCGCAGCTCGGGCTCGCGGCGCATCAGCGTCAGCCCGGCCAGGGCCATCGCGGCGACCGGCTCGGCGGGACCGGTCGTGAAGATGAAGGTTCGCGCCGCATTCACCAGCAGCTCGCGCAGCTCGGGCGGCCCCTCGACGAAGGCGCCGTGCGCGCCCAGCGCCTTGCCGAAGGTGCCGATGCGCACGTCGGGCACGAGGTCCTGTGCCGCCGCCGCCCCCTGTCCGTCCGGTCCGAGGCAGCCGATGGCGTGGGCCTCGTCGACGATCAGCAGGGGCCCCTCGCCCCGGGCGCCGGGGTAGCCGCCCAGGTCGGGCACGTCGCCGTCCATGCTGTAGAGGCCTTCGACCACGACCGCGTCGACATCGGCGGGGATCTGGTCCGGCGCGGCGTGGGGCACGACCAGGCGCTGGGCGCGGGACAGGCGCAGGCCGTCGATGATGGAGGCGTGGTTGAGCGCGTCGCTGGCGACCCGGGAGTCCCGCCCGAGGATGGCTCCGAGCAGGCCGAGGTTCGCGTGGTAGCCGGAGGTGAACAGCGTCGCCGGGCGCCCCAGCCAGGCCTCGACCGCGTCCTCCAGCTGGTGGTGCACCGGTCGATCTCCGGCGATCAACCTGGATGCTCCGCTCCCGCCCCCCGTGGCCGCCGCCCGCACCTCCTCCCGCCAGGCGAGCCCGAGGTAGTCGTTGCTGCACGCCACCACGACCTCGCGCCCGTCGAGCTCGCCGGTGACCGGCCCGGTAGGCGTGAGGGTGCGGAGCTGTCGGCGGCGACCGCGGGCCTGCAGGTCGGCCACGCGATCCGCCCAGGCTGCGTAGCGACGCATGGGGCGACTCCAGCCCGAGGGGGTAGCGCACCGGTCAGGCCACGTCCCGCCCGCCCTGCGCCGCAACCTCGCCGGACCCGCCCTCGCCGGGCACCTGGTTCCACGGCTCGTGGCTCTCGCCCTGCCAGACCAGGCGGCTGCTGCGCTCGAAGGTGAACCAGGCCCAGGCCCACTTGAGGAAGACGACCATGCGGTTGCGGTAGCCGACGAGGGTCATGAGGTGGACGAAGACCCAGGCGAGCCAGGCGAAGTAGCCGGACAGCTTCATGAAGCCGAGGTCGGCGATGGCGCGGTGGTGGCCGATGGTCGCCATGGAGCCGAGGTCCTTGTAGGCAAACGGCGTGCGCCGGCGCTTCAGCAGGTCCTTCGCCAGGTGCTCGGCCTGCTGGATGGCGACCGGGGCGACCCCGGGCAGGACCCGGCCGTCGATCTCGAGGTGGGCCAGGTCGCCGAGCACGTAGATGTCCGGATGGTCGGGCACGGACAGGTCGGGGTTCACCTGCACCCGGCCGGCGCGATCGAGGGGCACGCCGAGGGTCTGCCCCAGCGGGCTCGCCTTGACGCCCGCGGCCCACAGGACGTTGGCGGCGGGCACGCGCTCGCCGGCGATGGTGACGCCGTCGCGATCGACCGCGGTGACAGGCTCGCCCAGGCGGACCTCGACCCCGAGGGACTGGAGCTGGGCCAGGGCCTTGTCGGACAGGGGGTCCGGGTAGGCGGCGAGCACGCGGGGGCCGGCCTCGACAAGCAGCACCCGGGCGTCGCGCACCGGGTCGATGGTGCGGAACTCCTTGCGCAGGGTCTTGAGCGCGATCTCCTTGATCGCACCGGCCAGCTCCACGCCGGTCGGGCCCGCGCCGACCACGACGAAGGTCAGGAGCTTCCTGCGTTCTTCCGCGTCGTCCTCCCACTCGGCGCGCTCGAAGGCCATGAGCATGCGTCGGCGGATCTCGAGCGCATCTCCGATGGTCTTGAGTCCCGGCGCGGCCTCGGCCCACTCGTCGTGGCCGAAGTGGGAGTGGGTGACGCCGGTCGCGACGACGAGCCGCTCGAACTCGAGCACGTCGCCGTCCGACAGGTGGACCTCCTTCTTGTCGGCGTCTATGCGCACGGCCTCGCCGAGGCGCACGGTGACGTTGTCGTTCTTCGCCAGCACCCGGCGGATGGGCTCGGCGATGTCGCCCGGGGCGAGGCCGGCGGTGGCCACCTGGTAGAGCAGGGGCTGGAAGAGGTGGTGGTTGCGGCGGTCGACCAGCGTGATCCGCCAGGGGGCGCGCCGCAGCTTGCGGGCGAGGGTGAGGCCGGCGAATCCACCGCCGAGGATCACCAGGTGGGAACGGTCCGTCATGTCCACTCCTGGGGAAGATCCCTCCTTGGGCACCGCGGGCGGTGTTTCAACCGCGAATCCACGATGCGAGCGCGATACCGTCCCTGGCCATGGCGCTGCGCTACGACGACGACTCCCGCACCCTGTCCTGCTCCGTCCGCGATCTGGTCGAGCTGGGCTTCCGCACGGGCCACCTGACCCTGGAGCTGGTCCGCAGCCGCCAGCACCGCATGGCCGAGGGACGCGCGGTACACCAGGCCTGGCAGGTGGAGCGATCCGAGGAAGATGCCGCCTTCGAGGCCGAGAAGATGCTGCGGACCCAGCTGGGCCTGGGCTCGTGGACGGTCGAGGTGCACGGCCGGGTCGACGGGCTGACCCGGGAGGGCGGCGTCACCGTGGTCGAGGAGGTGAAGTCGGTCTCCCTGGACGCCGATCGGCTCTACGACACGGTCGCCGAGGACTGGGGCAGCTACACCGCCCAGCTCGAGGTCTACCTGTGGATGCTGGCCCGGGAGCGACGGGAGCAGGCGACCGGCCGGCTGGTGCTGGTCTCCGTGCTCGACGGATCGCGGCATGTTCTCGGCGTCGAGGTCGACCAGGACGCGCTCGACGCGAAGATCCGCCGCTGGCTGGGCCGCGCGCTCGCCCTGCGCGACGACCGGATCGCCTGGCTGGAGGCGCGCCGAAGCTCCCCTGTTCCCTGGCCTTTCCCCGAGGAGCGCCCCGGTCAGCAGACCATCCGCGAGCACGTGCAGGGCGCGTTCGACCAGGAGCGCATCGCGCTGGTGCAGGCGCCGACCGGGCTCGGCAAGACCGCCCCCGTGCTGATCACCGCCCTGCGCCACGCCCGCGCCACCGGTCGCCAGGTCTACTGGGCCACCGCGCGCACGACCCAGCAGGAGGTCGCCGTGCAGACCGCGCGCATGCTGGTCGACGCCGGACTCGATCTGCGCGTGGTCGTCATCACCGCCAAGGAAAAGGCCTGCCTCAACGACACCGTCGCCTGCCGCCCCGACGCGTGTCCCTTCGCCCACCTGCACCACGACAAGGTCGAGGACGGCGGGGTGCTGGGCCGGGCCTGGGATTCCCGGATCGCCGACCGGCCGGTCATGCGCGAGCTCGGCAGCAGCTTCGAGGTCTGCCCCTACCAGCTGGCCTCGGACGCCGCCCGCAACGCCGACCTCGTCATCGGCGACTACAACTACGCCTTCGACCCCGACCTCGGCGGCACGTCGCTGTTCGGGGAGGCGCTCGAGAAGTGGGTCATCGTCGTCGACGAGGCCCACCAGCTGGTCGAGCGCGCGCGCGGCTACGGCTCCCCGGGCATCGAGGGCGGTCTCGCCGAGCAGGCGCTGGACGTGCTGGAGGTCAACGCGGGGTACGAGCGTTTCGCGGCGTTGGCCCGTCAGATCCTGGCGACCATCGACGACGCGCTCGACCGCCCGCGCACCCCCTGGCAGCGGGGCGAGGCGGAGCTGTACCTGGACGCCCGCCCGTGGGCCCGCCTCGCCGACGCCGTGGACGAGGTCGCCGCGGACTACGCCCTGCTCGAGCTCGACCGGCCGGCCTTCCCCCCGGGCAGCACGGACGCCTGGAAGGAGACCGCCCGCGCAGTGCTCCGTCTGCGCGACGGCATCGACCGCGCCGGCCCCGAGACCGTCACCCTGGGCCGCAAGGGGCGTGGCTTCGGCGTGCGCCTGCTCTGCCTGGACCCCTCGGGCTTCACCGGCCCCCGCCTCAAGCGCCTCGGCGGGGTCGTGCTCTGCTCGGCGACCCTGTCCCCGACGCAGTTCTACCGCGACCTCCTGGGGCTCGGCACCCGGGTCGCCGAGCTGTCCGTGCCCTCCCCCTTCCCCGTGGAGCACCGTCCCGTCGTCGTCGCGCCCCGGGTCAGCACCCGCTTCAAGGACCGCGAGGCCCACGCGCCACGCACCGCCCGCCTGCTCCAGGACCTCGCCCTGGCCGTTCCCGGAAACGTTGCGATCTACGCCCCTTCCTTCGCGATGCTCGACGATCTGGTGGCGCGCATGGACCTGCGCGACCGGGACCTCCTGCACCAGCGGCCCGGCTCGGACGACCACGAGCGCCAGGCCATGCTCGACACCCTGCGCCACGCCACCCGCCCGACGATCCTCGCCGCGGTGCTGGGCGGCGTCTTCGCCGAGGGGGTCGACCTGCCCGGCGGGGCGCTGCAGGCCGCATTCGTCGTCGGGCCCGCCCTGCCCCCGGTCGGCCTCGAGCGCGACCTGCTCCGCGCGTACTACGAAGAGCGGTACGGCGCCGGCTACGCATACGCCTCGTTGATCCCCGGCATGACCCGGGTGGTGCAGGCGGCCGGCCGCGTGGTGCGTGGCCCCGAGGATCGTGGCGTGGTGGTGCTGGTCGGGCAGCGCTTCCGCTGGCGGGATCACGCCTCCCTGCTCCCCGCGGACTGGCCGGTGCAGATCCCGGAAGACCCCGTGAACGCAGTTTCCAACTTCTTCGCGACTGAGCCGATGGGTTCTTTGCACCCGCCGCCCGCTGCGGTGCGGTAGGGATCGCGCGCGACGCGACACGGGAGGACGGTGGCCGAGTTCGACACCAGGCGGGTCTTCGACCGCAGGAGACCGTGGGATGACCTCGAGAAGCAGGTCGTCAGGCGGCACCTGGCCCACCGGGACACCGTGCCCGACAAGCTGGTCGACGCGATCCGGTACGTCATCAGCCTGGCGCGCCTGACGACCGTGCGCAACGAGCAGGGTGAGGACGTCGACGTCGACGACATCACCGGTCCGTACGCCGCCGGCCTGTTCCGCCGCCTGTCCGCCGAGATCGAGAACGCCCGCGACCTGTGGGACGTGGTCCGCCACCTGCCCGAGTTCGTCCAGGACGCCCGGGTCGTGCGCGGTCGCATCCTCGCCGAGCGACCCATCGGAAGAGATCGCCTGGAGCGGGAGATCACCACCCGCCACCTGGTCGTCGCGACCGGCGGCGGCGGCGCTGGCTACGTCTACATCGGCGCCTACGCCATGCTCGACCGCCACGACCTGGTGCCCTCGCTGCTGGTCGGCAC
>CALATR010001125.1 GCA_937891875.1 uncultured Pseudomonadota bacterium
CAGATCGCGGGAGCGCCGTTCTCGACGAGGGTGGAGGCGCGGACCTCGAGGTCTCCGCCGGCGACCGCCTCGAGTGCGGCGACGCCCGCGGGGTGGTCCCACACGAGACCGCTGCGGAGCAGGGCCTCGGAGGTCGACCCGTGCACACCGAGCGCTGCTCCCTGGCTTGCGGAGTTCTGGAAGAACGACGTCGTCTCTACGGTCAGGACCGCGCCGTTCATCGCGGCGATCCCGCCTCCCGCTCCGCTGGTGGCGGTGGCCTCGTTCTTGCGGAACTCGGAGCAGAAGCGCTCCTTGGCGAGGCTGGAGGTGTCGCAGGAGGCGAAGTCGGAGGAGATCTCGACGTCGAGGCCGTCCGCGTACAGTCCGCCCCCGCTCGAGCCGGAGTTGCGCAGGAAGCGGGTGTTCTGAAGCGACAGCGTCTCGCTGGAGCCGAGGGGGTTGTTGCCATGCACGCCGCCGCCACGCCCAGCGGCGACGTTGTCGATGAACGTGACGAAGGTGGCCTCCACGTCCGGCGTGTCCGTGGCGAGGCCCCCGCCGTGCCCGCCGGCGGTGTTCGCGGAGATGTAGATGTCGCCCACGCCGGTTCCCGCGAGGGTGGCGTTGGAGAGCCGGTGCAGCCAGAGGCCCCCGCCTTCGTCGGACGCGGCGTTGTTGGCGAGGGTCGCCTCGCCGCTGATCCCCAACGTCCCGTCGCCCATCGCGACGCCGCCGCCATCGACCGCCGTGTTGTCGCTGATCACCGTCCCACCGTTGATGGTCAAGGTGCCGTACGGGGGCTCGTGGGAGATCCCTCCGCCGTACGCCGCCGAGCTGTTGCCGGTGATGGTGGCCCCGGACACCACAGCCAGCGAGGTCCCGAAGGAGGCGTCGACGTGGATCCCGCCCCCGTTGTCCCCAGCGGTGTTGTCGGAGACGTCTCCGTAGACGTAGAGGCTGCTCAGGCGCGCGAAGATCCCGCCGCCTGCATCGGTGGCAGCGCTGAGGTTGACGGAGGTCCCGGGCATCAGCAGAGCGGTGCCGTTGTCCACGTAGATGCCGCCGCCCTGCAGGCTCTCGCACCCGGTGAGCTCCGCGCCGTTCCACAGGCTCACGGCGCCTCCGGTGTGGACGGCCACGCAGCCTCCACCGGCGCTCGAGGTCCCGTCTCGCAAGTGGCTGCCATCCACGATGGCGCTGCCCCCAGCGACGACCCAGATGAGTCCGCCGAAGTCCACGATGCTGTTGTCGCGCAGGGTGAGGTCGCGGAACTGTACGGTCGCGCCATTCACGATGAACATCCGGTCGACGTTGTTGCCGACGAAGGTCACGAGGTGGTCGGTCTCGCTGGCGCAGGTGAAGTTCGAGCTGACGATGGTGATGTTGTCCGAGATGGTCTGCCCGGCGATCGTGTAGGTGCCAGGCTTGACGTACACGGTGTCGTTCGGGCCCGCAGCCGCGATGGCATCGGCGACGGTGGCGTGGGGGCAGACGGCGCCAGCGGCTCCGACCGCGCCGTTCACGCTCGCGACGCCGGCGTGGGCGGCGGCGGGCAGGATGGCGGCGAGGGCGACGACGGACAGGGGCAGGACGAGTGAGGTTCGCACGGCGACTCCAGGTGAGGGTGCGCCTGGAGTTGCCGATTCACGGCGGGATCTGACATCCATCGGGACGGGTTGCGTACCGCCGAGAGTCCAGGGCCCATCCGCCTGCGCCTGCGCCTGCGCCTGCGCCCGTCGGTACCTACGGACGCTCGAACGCGCCCCGGTCGTAGTCGGCACCCTGGGCGCGGCTCGTGCCGTCGATGTCCACCGCCGGCCCCGCACCGCACGCGTCGATCGCCGCGGACGTCGTCGTCGGCATCCACTGGGATCGGGCGTTCGTGGTCTCGAACTGGGGGGGAGCGCCGGACGCGAGGAACGCGTTGTTGCTGCCGGTCGGAGCGGTGCCCAGGTCCAGCAGGTTGCAGTCCCCGCTGATCCCTCCCGCGCCCAGGGTCCCGCTGTTGTCGAGCACGATGTTGCGGTGGAAGGCGCCGGTGGTCCCGGTGTCCCAGTCGGCAGGGACGCCGTTGTCGACCAGGGTGGAGGCCCGCACGTCCAGATCCGCGCTCGACTCCGCCCACAGGGCAGACGTGCCCGTCGCGTGGTCCCACACGAGGCTGTTCCGGACCAGCACGCTCGAGCCGGAGCCCGCCACGGCCACCGCCAGTCCACGATCGCCCGTGTTCTGGAAGAAGGACGCGCCCTCCACCGTCACGGAGCCCCCCGCGCGCACCGCGAGGCCGCCGCCCGCACCCAGGGTCGGGTCGGTGACGTTCTTGCGGAACTCGGTGCAGAAGCGGTCTTTCGCCAGGGTGGGGGAGTCGCAGGTGTCGAAGTCGGAGCTGATCTCGACGGTGACGTCATCGGCGAGCAGTCCACCCCCGTGCTTGGCCTCGTTGCGGAGGAAGCGGGTGTTGCGGAAGTCCAGGGTGCCCGCCAGGGACCACGGATCTGCGGCGTACACGCCTCCGCCGGTGTCGGTGGCCACGTTGTCGATGAAGGTGACCAGGTCGGTCTCGACGTGGGGGGTGTGCGCGGCCAGGCCCCCTCCGTGCCCGCCGGCGGTGTTCGCGCGGATCTGGATGTCGCCGACGTCGTCACCCGTGAGGCTCAGCGCCGTGAAGGCGGGCCCGGCCCAGATGGCTCCGCCGTTCCCCGAGGCGTCGTTGCCCGCGACGGTGGCCTGGCCTGACAGGTTGGTCGTGCCGCGGACCAGCATCATGCCGCCCCCGTTGGTTGCCGCGTTGTCCTCGATGCTGGCACCGCTCTTGACGGTCAGGGTGGAGCCCGGGCGGTCGAAGTAGATGCCGCCGCCGTTGCCCTCGACGGTGTTGCGCGAGACGTCGCCACCGCTCACTTGAATGATGGAAGTTGTGCTGGAAGGCGGGTTCTCGAAGATGGGCCGCCCGTGGGCGTAGAGGCCTCCGCCGTCGGAGCCGGCGCTGTTGTCGGTGAGGTCGCCGTACAGGTAGGTGTCGCCGTAGTTCAGGTAGAGCCCGCCCCCGTCGGCGCTGGCGGCGTTGTGGTGGATGCTGGTGCCGGCCATGGCGAGGATGGTGCCCTCGTCGACGTAGACGCCACCGCCGTTGGTCGCCTCGCAGTACGAGATGCTCGAGCCGTCGAGCAGGGTGAGGCCGGCGCCTCCGAACATCACGACGCAGCCGCCTGCGGAGCCGACGCCCCCGCGCACATCGACGTTGTAGAGCGCCACGCTCCCGTAGCTGATCTCGAGCAGGGGGCCGTTCAGGGCGACGTTGTTGTCCCGGATCGTGAGGTCCTTGAACTGCACGAAGGCGCCGCTCACGGTGAACATCCGACGGATGTTGTTGCCCACGAACGCCACCTGCTTGACGGTCGGGGTGTCGCAGCTCGCGTTGGAGCTGATGAGGGTGATGTCGTCCGCGATCACCAGGTCATCGATGACGTAGGTGCCGGGCTTGACGTAGATGGTGTCGCCGCTGCCGGCGTTGGCGACAGCGGATGCGATGCTGGTCTCGCTGCAGCCGCCCACGCCGTCGATGCTGGCGACCCCGGCAGAGGCTTGCGCGGGAAGGACTGCGGCGAGGGCGACGGTGGCGAGGGGAAGGACGAGACGAAGGCGCATGGGTACTCCGGGTAGGGGTGCCCCCCGGAGTTGCCGGATGACTGCCGGATCTGACATGCGCGTTCGCTGTCGGTACCCCTCGCCCGAGGCCTGCTAGAGCCGCCCCTCCGCCCGGGCGATCGCCTCGTCGCAGACCTCGACGAAGAGCTTGCCGGGGTCCAGCACCGGGCCCAGGCGCTTGGTGATGCTGTAGATGCCGGCGAGGGAGCGGTGCAGGAAGATCACATCGCTGGGTACGCGGATGTTCGGCTGCAGACCCAGCTTCTTCGCGACCGGGCGCATGTCGGCGATGATGTTGTCCTCGGGTCCGCCCAGCTGGAAGGGTCCGCGGCGAAGGTGCACGGCGAGGGCGTCGAAGAAGTCCCACAGCACGTCGGCGGCCTTCTTGTCGTTGCCCACCAGCGCCCCCATCTCCCGCGACTCGTACAGCGCCCGGGCCCGGTCGCCCTCGATGGCGTACTTGGCGATGCGGCAGTACCGGCCGATCCAGAACTCGTCGAAGCGCTTCACGCAGCCGAAGTCGAGCACGCCGACGGTGCCGTCCTCCTGGAAGAGGTAGTTTCCAGGGTGGGGATCGGCGTGCAGGAG
>CALATR010001126.1 GCA_937891875.1 uncultured Pseudomonadota bacterium
CCGGATTCTGGCGGGGAGTCGCGTTGCTGCGGGCAGGGGAGTGGAGGGGCGGTCTCTGGCCGCTGGTCTATAGGGCCTGCTTCCAGCGGGGGCTCAAGCCGGAGAGTCGTCGTGATCCGCGCAGGCACCCCTTGAAGCGAGTGCCGAGCCGCCTGCGTCCGCGGCGCTGGGAGCAACGAATTGTGCGCCTTTGACCCCCGCTCGCGGAGGGCCCCCAGAGACCAGAGACCAGAGACCGCCCCTCCACTCCCCCGTCGGAAGCTACGCGATTCCGCCTACGCCCCCCGCAGCACTGTCCTCTTCGTCGACAAGACACGCCGAAGACGCCGCTACTCTCCGATCGCCTTCCTCAACGTGTCGAAGTCCGATCGCTCGCCTTCCGCGAAGCCCGAGAGATGCTGCCTGGCGCCGACGAAGCGCTCGCCGTGCAGGGCCTCGGGGTCCCAGGCGAGCAGCGCCTTGCGCATCGTCTCGGCGAGCTCCGGGTCGGTGGCCGCGCTGGAGCAGAAGGCGTCGTTGGGGGTGCGGCCGGTGATGACCAGCTGGCGGGTCTTGGCGGCGTCCACGTCCACGTCGAAGGCGCTGCGCAGGGCGGCGGAGAAGGTCGCGCCCGCCTCGCAGCGGCCGTTGGCAACATCGGCGATGACCTGGTGGTGGTTCCCGGAGAGCATGACGTCTCCGAGGTCGGTGTCCGGGTCCACGCCGTTCTCCCGCATCCACCAGCGCGGCAGCATGTAGCCGGTGGTGCTGGTCGGGTCGGTGAAGCAGAAGCTGCGCCCGCGCAGGCTGTCCGCTCCCTCGAAGGCGAGGTCCTCCCCGCCGATGATGACGCCGTCGACACCCTGGCCGCCGTCGTGCTCGGTGAACGCGAGCAGCAGGAGGTCGTCGCCCATGCGCTGCTCGACCGTGAGGAAGAGGTACGGCGGGAGCACCGCGAAGTCGGTCTCCCCGTTGGCGAGCAGGTTCCCGGCGGCCTCGTAGGTGGGGGCGACCTGGAAGGAGACCGGACGGTCGAGGGTGGCCTCCAGGTCGGCGCGCAGGGGCTCGAGCTCCTCGACCATGGCCTGGGGCGGCATGACCGGCGCCCAGGTCACCTTGACGACCGGACCCTCGGGCGGGCGATCCGCAAGGAGGAACGCACCGATTCCGACACCGCCTGCGAAGAGTGCCAGGGCGGCAGCGCCGAAGCCGACCCCGATCAGGCCCCACGGCACCTTGCGGCCCGGCGGCACGGGGAGCTCGGGCTCGACCGGGGTGTCGGCTCCGGGGCCCAGCAGGTCCTCCACCTCCTCCATGCGGGTGATCTGGGCGCCCGAGGCGTCGGTGTCGTCGCCACCGGTGTCGTCGAGGCCCATGACGGCGCGGACGAAGGCCCTGGTGGCGGCGGTGTGGGTGCTGATCTCGGCGATGCGCGAGGCCTCCAGCAGGGCCTCGCGGAACTCGGCGGCGGACTGGAAGCGGTGGGCGGGATCGACCTGCAGGTTGCGGTGCACGACCTCGACGACGAGGGCGGGCAGGTCGGGGCGGGCGCGCTCGAGGCGGGGCAGGCGGCCGTCGACGATCGCCTGCATGAGCTCATAGTCGGAGGTGTCGTCGGCGAAGAGGCGCCGGCCGGAGAGCAGCTCCCACGCGACCGCCGACAGGGTCCAGAGATCGGTGCGACGGTCGACTGGCTCGCGGCGGATCTGCTCGGGGGCCAGGTAGCAGATCTTGCCCTTCAAGGCGCCGTTCCGCGTGGTGTCCATGCCGCGGGCGGCCTTGGCGATGCCGAAGTCGAGCAGCTTCACCACCCCCTCGTCGTCGACCATGAGGTTGTGGGGGCACAGATCGCGGTGCACGATCTCCCGGTGGTCGCCGACCACCGTCTCGTGCACGGCGTGGGCGCCCTCGCAGGCCTGGGCGATGAGGTCGACCGCGACGCCTGGGAGGAAGCGACGGCGCCGGGCCTCCGCCTGCCGGGCCAGCTGCCGGAAGGTCAGGCCGTGGATGTACTCCATGACCAGGTAGGGCAGGCCGTCGTCCTCGGAGAGCTTGTCGATCCGGACCACGTGCGGGTGGCGGATCGACATGGCGATCCGCGCTTCCTGCAGGAACATCCGGACGAACTCGTCGTCGTGAGCCAGGTTGGGCAGGATGCGCTTGAGGACCAGCGGGGTCTCGTCATCCTCCTCGTCCACCGCCAGGAACACGTCGGCCATCCCGCCGGTGGCGAGCTTGTCGACGAGCTTGTACCGGCCGATGTTCCCGAGGCGGGGGGGCAGCGGGGGCCTCCATCCATGCACGCGATGCAGGCGGCATCGTAGCCCAGGCGATCGCCCTAGCCGGCGAACTGCTTGGCGAGGCGCAGGCCCTGGCCCTGGTAGTTGCTGCCGTCCTCGCCGTAGAGCCAGTCAGGCACGGCCTCGTTGTGCATGAACTCCATGCGGAAGAGCGGCTGACCGTGCTCGAGCAGGTAGGGCACGTCGTGGGTGCGGATCTCGAGCACGAGCTTGGCGCCGAGATCGGTGTCCGCGCTCTCGGACCAGCCGAAGCCGGCATCGATGAAGCCGGCGTAGTGGGTGCGCAGCTCGCCCTTGGTGCTGTCGTAGGGCACCAGCTCGGCGCAGAGCTCGGGGGGGATGCGCAGGCGCTCGCGGGTGGCGAAGATGTAGAACTGCTCGGGCTCGAGCACGTGGCCGTGGCCGGGGTCGCTGGCCATGGGCAGGGGCGTCCACCAGCGGCTGGTCTCCAGATCGCGGCGCTGGAGGTCCACCGGGGGCTGGTGGCGCTTGGCCTGGTAGCCGACCGGACCGCCGTCTTGGGACATGAGATCGACCGAGAGCAGGATGGAGGCGGGCGGCCCGTCGAGCACCGGGGCGGGGGCGCCGTCGGACCACGAGCACAGCGGGCTCTTCTGCTGCCAGTCCCGCAGCGCGTCCCCGTCCAGGGCAGCGGCTCCCGACGCGAGGCGCAGCTGGGCCAGACAGTCGCCGCGGCGCACGGCCACGTGGAAGCTCTGCGGCACGATCTCCAGGTACAACCTGCCCTTGTAGCCGTCGGGCACGGTGTCGAACGCGTAGCCCTGCTCGGTCAGCAGGCGCACGAACACGTCCAGGCGACCGGTGCTGGACTTGGGGTTGCCCCTGCCGAACAGACCTTCCGGGAGCTCGAGGACCTCCTCGATCTCGGCGAGGTACACGCCGCCCCGGTGCAGGACCAGCGGCTCGTCCCGGTCGGTGCGGTAGCTGGCGGTGGCGAGGCGACCGAGCTTGCGAGAGACGCCCTCGCTGCCGGGCAGGAAGCTGCACTGGAGCTGCCAGACCCGCGCACCCAGGCGGAGGTCCAGCGACGAGGGCTGCAGCTGGGTCGGTCCGAGGGGGCGGAGCGCCTGGATGGCGCCGTCCTGGACGAGCTTCTCGAGGGTCTGACGGACGAGGATCACGGGTGGGTCTCCATGGACCCGGGAGCATAGCCCGCCGTTTCCGACGCGGGCCTGCGACCTCAGCGCGCGGGATCGAAGCAGGTGATCTCGCCGTACTGGGCGACACAGGTGCCGCGCGGGGTCTGGGCGCACTTCACCTCGCCGTACGCAGCCTTGCAGTCGTAGCCGCAGGCGGTCTGGCCGTAGGCGGAGGTGCAGGTCGCCTTCTCCTGGTCCTGGAGGACCCGGGCGCGGGGGTGGTGACCGACGGGGGAGCGGCCGAAGGTGGGCTGGGGATCCCAGCAGGTGAGCTCGCCGAAGGAGGCCTGGCAGGTGCCCTCGGGGGTCTGGGCGCACTTCACCTCGCCGAATGCGGCCTTGCAGTCGTACCCGCAGGCGATCTCGCCGAATGCCGACTTGCACTCGACCTTCTGCAGCGGGCCGCGGCGGTGGACCAGCTGGGGCGCGCCATCGCTGCACACGACCTTGCCGAACGCCGCGGTGCAGGTGCCCCACGGAGTCTGG
Source organism: uncultured Pseudomonadota bacterium (assembly GCA_937891875.1). Taxonomy (GTDB): domain Bacteria; phylum Myxococcota_A; class UBA796; order UBA796; genus REDI01. The sequence goes on from CALATR010001126.1 coordinate 3,926, forward strand.
GCGCACCGGAGCTCCCCGTAGGCGGCCTTGCACTCGTAGCCGCAGACCGTCTGGCCGTAGGCGGAGGTGCATCGGGCCTGGGCCGGCTGGGCCATGGCGGCCGCGGCGGGCATGGCCAGACCGACAACGACGAAGAGCCACAGCAAGACGGTGCGCATCGAACCTCCAGGTGCTGCCTCGACGCGCGAGCGGCCCGTTCATTCGACGGGTCCCGCGGAAAGTCAGCGGACCAGGAAGACCGGCTCCTTGTCAGCGGGCATCTCGGCCAGCTCGGCGTCGGTGAGGCGGGCGTAGACCTCGATCAGGGTGCCGTCGGGATCGCGCAGCCACAGCTCGTGCAGGGGCGTGCCGCGCCAGGTCGTGCGGGCGGGCTTGTGGATGGGCCAGCCGGCGGCCTCGGCGCGGCGGTGGGCGTCGATGACGGCGTCCCTGGTGCCCAGATCGATACCCAGGTGGTAGAGCGTGTCGTGGTGCAGGGCCATGCCGTCGTCGACGGTGACGACGAAGTTGGTGCGCAGGCGCTCGGACACGAAGGTCACGTAGCGGTGGGTCCACTCCTTGGGGGTCTCGTCGAGGAGCCAGCTGTAGAAGCGCGCGGCGGCGGCGAGGTCGGTGACCCGCAGGCTCGCATGGAACTCGACGGGCTCGGGGCCCTGGGGCACGTCGCGCAGGGCGGCGAGGATCCGCAGGCGGGTGCGGATCTGGTCGCGAGCGACGCGGAAGTGCTGCAGGCGCTCCTCGTCGGTCAGATCCTCGTGCTTGCGGTCGGGATCCTGCAGCGGCCAGTGCAGGCGGGCGGCGTCGCCGAGGAACACCGGGCAGACCTCCTCGGCGCACAGCGTGATGACGAGATCGACGGTGTCGGGGTCGATGGTCTGCACCGACTTCGAGCTGTGGGTCCCCAGATCGATGCCCAGCTCGGCCATGGCGGCGATGGCGAAGGGGTTGACCCGCGAGGGCGAGGAGCCGGCGGACTGCACGCGCACGGCGTCGCCGAACAGGTCGCGGGCGAGGCCCTCGGCCATCTGGGAGCGGGCGGAGTTGGCGACGCAGAGGAAGAGCACGGAGTCGAAGCGGTGGCCGGGCATGGGAGACCTCAGGCGGACGGGGTGGGGGTCGGGAACCATCCCCGGGTGCGGTTGGCGAAGGCGACGAGAGAGAGCATCACGGGCACCTCGATGAGCACGCCCACGACGGTGGCGAGGGCTGCGCCGGACTCGAGGCCGAACAGGCTGATCGCGACGGCGACCGCGAGCTCGAAGAAGTTCGAGGTGCCGATCATCGCGGCGGGTGCGGCGACATCGAACGGCAGGCGGAGCAGGCGGGCCAGGCCGTAGGCGATGGCGAAGATCCCGTAGCTCTGGACCAGCAGGGGCACCGCGATGAGCGCCACCCGCAGCGGCTGGGCGACGATGGTCTCCGCCTGGAAGCCAAAGAGAAGGATCACCGTCAACAACAGGCCGATGATGCTGGTCGGCTTGAGCGCGCCCGACAGGCGCTCGATCGCCTCGGGGCCGCGAGAGCGCAGCAGGCGCTGGGTCAGGATCCCGGCACCGAGCGGGATGACGACGAAGATGACGACCGAGGCGAGCAGCGTCTCCCAGGGCACGGCGACGTCGGTCACGCCCAGGAGCAGTCCGGCGATGGGGGCGAAGGCGAACACCATGATGAGGTCGTTCACCGACACCTGCACGAGGGTGTAGTTGGCGTCGCCGCGGGTCAGGTGGCTCCACACGAAGACCATGGCGGTGCAGGGCGCGACCCCGAGCAGGATCATGCCGGCGATGTACTGCTGGGCGTCCTCCGCGGGCACGAGCCCGGCGAAGAGCACGTTGAAGAACAGCACCCCGAGGGCAGCCATCGAGAAGGGCTTGACCAGCCAGTTGACGATCAGCGTGAGGACGAGGCCCTTGGGCTTGCGACCCACGTCCTTGAGGCAGGACGGGTCGACCTTCAGCATCATCGGGTAGATCATCAGCCAGATCAGCACGGCGACGACGAGGTTGACCCGCGCCCACTCGAAGCGGGACACCAGGGCGAACAGGTCCGGGGCGACGAGGCCCAGGCCCACGCCGACGACGATGGCCAGGAAGACCCAGAGGGAGAGGAAGCGCTCGAACACGCCCATGAGGTGACCTCGGTCGGGGAGGGGACGAGGGGGGCCCTACAGGAGGGTGACCAGCTCCTTGAGCAGCGCGATGGCGCCTGGGTCGACGCAGTAGCAGACCCGGGGGCCGTCCACCTCGCCGCGGATCAGGCCCGCTGCCTTCAGCTGCTTGAGGTGCTGGGAGACGGTGGACTGGGCGAGGGGCAGGCGATCGACGATGTCGCCGACGATGCAGCCCTCCTCGCGGACCAGCAGCCGGAGGATCGCCACCCGGGTCGGGTGGGCAATCGCCTTGGCGAGCCGAGCGAGCTGCTCGTTGGCCTCGGACTCGGCGGTCGGGACCGGGGGCATGGGCTGAGCGGGAGGACAGCAGGGCGGGTCGGCAGGCACGGCGGATCCGGTCGAACGTTCATCGTCGATATACGATGAAGGCTGTATAGAGCGAACGGGACGGCAGCGCACGTCGTGATGTGGTGACGACCGCCGGTCAGCGGGTGATCACCCAGGTCATCGGCACGCTCTCGTCTGCACCACAGCTTGCGGGAAACGCCGTGTCGCCGGGAGTGCGGGTGACGTGGAGGTCGACGTCATCGGTCGGCGTGTGCACCCGGACGTGCACGGCGTCGCCGTCTTCGACCAGGACCTCGCCGGTGACCGCGTCCAGGTCGCGCAGATCGCGCTCCCGGCGCACCGTGTCGACCGCGGCCTGGACCGCCGCCGGGTAGCGCACGAGCCCGCGCAGCTGGTGCAGGTCGTGGATGCGGCCGGCGTCGAGCTCGGAGACCAGGGCGGCGGCGTCCTCCATGCGGACCCGGCCGTAGTGCACGCCGTCGGGGAGCGCGACCACGGTGGCGGCGAAGCGGTGGCCACCGAGGTGGGTGCACTGCCAGACCCGCCCGGGAGTGGCGTCCTCGA
>CALATR010001127.1 GCA_937891875.1 uncultured Pseudomonadota bacterium
GCCGGTGATCCTGGTCGTCGTCGAGGTCCTGCGCCGCATCCTGCGGGGGCTCTACTTCGAGGTCCGGACCAGCCTGTCCGAGCTGAACGCCTTCACGACCGAGCGGATCAACGGCCTCGAGGTGGTGCAGCTCTACAACGACCAGGGCCGCAGCCGCGAGATGTTCGAGGGGCGGCTGCTGCGCTACCGCGACGCCACCATCCGCACCAACGTCTACGATGCCGCTCTGTACGCGATCATCGACGGACTCTCCGCCATCACCATCGCCCTGATGCTGTGGTACGGCAGCGGCGGGGTCGCCGACGGGACCCTGACCGCCGGTCTGCTCGCGGCGTTCATCGCCTACATCGACCGCCTGTTCCGTCCCATCCAGGAGTTCTCGGCGAAGGTCGCGATCTTTCAGCGGGCGACCTCCGCGATGGAGAAGATCTTCGGGCTCCTCGGGGTCGACGAGGTGATCGAGCAGGGCCACATCCGCCTGTCCGAGCCCCGCGGCGAGCTGGTCGTCAGCGACCTGTCCTTCGCCTACGGAGACGGCCCGCCCATCCTGCGCGGGGTCAGCCTGGAGCTGAACCCGGGCGAGGTGGTGGCGGTGGTCGGGCGGACCGGCTCGGGCAAGACGACGCTCGGCCGAGTGCTGACCCGCGCGTACCAGGGCTATGGCGGCTCGGTCACCCTCGACGGCCACGAGCTGCGCGACATCGACCTGCACGACGTGCGGCGCACCATCGGCACCGTGCTCCAGGACGTGCAGCTCTTCCCCGGCGACGTGCGCCTCAACCTGGCGATGGGGGCGGACGTCGACGACGAGCGGCTCCTGGAGGCGGTGCGCCTGGCCCGCGCCCAGCAGGTGGTGGACCGCCTCGGCGGGCTCGATGGCGCCATCTCCCACAAGGGCGGCAACCTGTCGGTGGGCGAGGCCCAGCTGCTGTCCTTCGCCCGCACCCTGGTCTTCGACCCGCCGGTCGTCATCATGGACGAGGCGACCGCCAACGTGGACTCCCTGACCGAGGCGCTCATCCAGGAGGCGACCGAGACCATCCTGGCGCGCAAGACCGTGCTGGTCATCGCCCACCGCCTGTCGACCATCGTGGGCGCCGATCGGATCTGCGTCATGGACGCCGGCCGGGTGCTCGAGATGGGCAGCCACGCCGAGCTGCTCGCCAAGGGCGGGGCCTACGCGGCGCTCTTCCACCAGCAGTTCCCGGACGAGGACGACGCCGGCGACGACGGCTCTGCCGCTACGGCGTGATCCGGCGCAGCGCTTCCTGCCCGTCGCGGCGGGTGCCCTCGGGCGAGATGTTGTGCCAGCTGCAGGCCAGCTCGTTCGGGGACGATGCGGATGGTGTGCAGGTATAGGTCAGCTTGTAGCCGCTCTTCGGGACGTGCACGGTCCAGGTGGCGGTGGCCTCGCGGGTGTCGCGGGCGGTGACCATGATCGGCTTGCCCCGGGCGTCGACACCGCCGATGAGCACGGGCTTGTCACCGACGAGTTCGATCCAGTAGCGGTCCTTGAGCGAGCGGTCCTCCCACACGCCGAGCAGTCGCTGGGGATCGACCGCCTCCACCTGA
>CALATR010001128.1 GCA_937891875.1 uncultured Pseudomonadota bacterium
GGAGCGCTACCCCGGCACCACCTGGCACCTCCGCGGCACCGGCGACGGCGTCATCAACGAGGGCGTCGGCTCCGAGCACCCGGCTGGGCTGGTCGATCTCGTGCTGGAGCAGGGCTGCCACGCGGGCATCGCGGTCGACGGGGACGCCGATCGCTGCCTGCTGGTCGACGAGCGCGGCGAGATCGTGCACGGTGACGCGCTCGCCTGGCTGCTCGCCAGCACCATGGAGGTGCGCTCCCTGGCGGTGACGGTCATGAGCACGACCGCGCTCGAGGCCGCCCTGCCCGACGTCCGCGTCGAGCGCACCCCGGTCGGCGATCGCCACCTCATGCTCGCCATGCAGCAGCACGGCATCCCGCTCGGCTGCGAGGAGTCCGGCCACGTGCTGTTTGCCGACGGCCTGCCCGGCGGAGACGGCATCCTCACCGGCCTGCGCGCCCTGGCGTCCGCCCGCCTGCGCGAGCGTCCCCTGTCCGAGGCCCTCGCACCATTCGTGCCCTTTCCCCGGGTGAAGACGAAGGTGCGGGTCAGCGCCCGCCCTCCGCTGGACGAGCTGCCCGAGCTCCTCGACGCGATCGCCCTGGGGGAGTCCAAGCTGGGTCCCGGGCGGGTCTTCGTGCGCTACTCGGGTACGGAGCCCGTCCTGCGCATCCTGGTCGAGGGGCCGGACGCCAGCGTGGTCGAGGACGTGGCCTTCGACGTGACCGAGGTCGCCCGGCAGGTGCTGCCGTGATCCCGGTGGCGACCGCAGCCCAGGTGCGGGCGATGGACGCGGGCGCCATCGACGGGCTCGGCGTGCCGGGCATCGCGCTGATGGAGAGCGCCAGCCAGGCCCTCGCCGCGGCGGTTCGCGACGTGCTGGAGCAGGTCGGCGGTGGGGCGGTGCTGGTCGTCTGTGGCGGCGGCAACAACGGCGGGGACGGCTACGGCGCGGCGCGCTGGCTGCACGCCTGGGGCAACGAGGTCGCCCTGTGGTCCCTGTCCGACAGCTCGGGCGGAGACGCGGGCATCAACCGGCTCGCGTGCGATCGCCTGGGCCTGCCCGAGGTCGAGCCGGCGGAGGTCGAGGAGCTCGACGAGTACGCTGTCATCGTGGACGCCGTCTTCGGCACCGGGCTGACCCGCACGGTGGAGGGGCGCTATGCCCGGGCGCTGGAGCTGGTGAACGGATCGCGGACCCCGGTGGTCGCTGCGGACCTGCCCTCCGGACTGCACGCGGACACGGGCCGCGTGCTGGGCGTGGCGGTCGAGGCGGTGTGCACCGTCACGTTCGGAGCGGCCAAGCCGGGCCTGTTCTGTGGCTCCGGACCGGCCCTCGCCGGCGATCTCGTGCTCGCCGACCTCGGCCTGGGTGCGGTCGCCGCGGTGGATCCGATCGCCGGCGTGCCCGAGCGCTCGGACCTGCGCGCGCTCTGGCCATTCCGAGCATCTGACGCCCACAAGACCACGTCCGGTCACCTGGCCGTGCTGGCCGGCTCCACCGCCATGGCCGGGGCGGCGGTGCTGTGCTGTCTCGGCGCGCGTGCGGTTGGGGCCGGGCTCGTCACCCTGTTCGTGCCCCGAGGGGCTCTCCCTCGCCTGGGGGCGCTTCCCCCCGAGGTCATGGTCTGCGTCAGCGGGGAAGGGGACGTGCTCCAAGCGCCCGCGCTGGACGGACCGCTCGGGCGGGCGACGGCGCTGGTGGCCGGGCCGGGGCTGGGGGGCGGACACGCGCTGCCCGGCTCGCTGGCGAGCTTCCTGCGCGCGCAGTGGAGCCAGGATGAACGCCCCTTCCTGGCCGACGCGGACGCGCTGGCCGCGGTGGAGGAACCGCCACGTGCGGACGCGGCGCGGGTGATCACGCCCCATCCGGGGGAAGCGGCGCGCGTGCTGGGCCGCACCGTGGGTGAGGTGCAGGCCGATCGCTTCGCAGCCGTGCAGGCGCTGTCCGCGCCGGGCCGCACTGCGCTGCTCAAGGGACCACACACCCTGGTCGCGACGCCGGGCCGGCGGATCTCCGTGAACCCGACCGGCAACCCGGTGCTGGCGACGGGAGGCACCGGGGACGTGCTGGCCGGGCTCGTCGGCGCGTTGCTGGCGCGGGGGCTCACCGGGCACGACGCCGCGACCCTCGGGGCGTGGCTGCACGGGCACGCGGCCGATCGGCTGGCGGCGGTGCGCTCGGAGGGGCACGGGGCGACGGACGTGGCGCTGGCCCTGCCCGACGCGATCGCCGACCTGCTGGGTGAGGACGCGTGAGCGGGCCGGGTCAGGGGGACGGGTGCGCTCGGGTGGCGACCGTGCGCTGTGCCGACGAGGCTGCCACCCACGCCCTGGGCGCTCGCCTCGGCCGGCTGGCTCGACCCGGGGACGCGATCGCGCTCGACGGACCGCTCGGAGCTGGCAAGACCGTGTTCTCCAAGGGCGTAGGGCGCGGGCTCGGCGTGCCCGGTCGCATCCACAGTCCGACGTTCATCCTGCTGGCCGTGCACGAGGGCGGCCGCCTGCCGCTCTTCCACGCGGACCTGTACCGCCTGGGTGACGTCTCCGAGCTGGACGTGCTGGGCCTCGAGGACGCCGCAGACGGACTGCTCCTGGTCGAGTGGGCCTCGCTGTTCGACGAGGCCCTGCCGGCCGATCACCTTGCCGTCGAGCTGATCATCGACGACGACGCCCGCGATGTGCACCTGCGCGCCACCGGCCCCCGCGCCGCTGCCCTGCTCGACAGGCTCCTCGTCGGGGACGGGACCGACCGTGGCTGACGGCCTGTCCTTTCGTCGCGGCGGCGATCGCCGCGGACCCCGGCTCGCCCCGCTGGTCGTCGCTGCGGTCATGGTCGCCGTGCTCGGACTGCTCTCGTGGTGGATGACCCCCGGTGGGCCCACCGGCACCGTGGTCGAGGTGCGCGGCGACGTGCCCCAGCCGGGCTTTCACCGCATCGAACCTCCCACCTTGCGCGCCGCCCTCGCCGCGGCCGGCCATCCTGCGGGCACCTCGGCGACGCCGCTGCACCAGGGCGATCTCGTCAGGGTCGGCGCCGACGGGATCAGCATCCACCCCGCCGGCAACCCCCTGCTGGTCGGTCTTCCCGTCGACCTCAACGACGCCGACCCCGGTGCCATCGAGGCGGTGCCCGGCCTGGGTCACGAGCTCGCCGTGGCGATCGTGCTCGACCGCGAGCGCAACGGCCCGTTCTACGAGGTCGCCGATCTGACCCGGGTACACGGCATCGGCCCCGACACCGTCGAGAAGGTCGCGCCCCTGGTCACCGTCGGCGACGTCGGCTCCCGCCCCGAGCCCCGCCCGGTGGACCTCAACACCGCCACCGCCGCCGAGCTGGAGAAGCTGCCCGGCATCGGTCCCGTGCTGGCCGCCAGGATCGTCGTCGAGCGGGAGGAGGGCGGGGCGTTCCGGGACCTGGAGGATCTGCTGCGGGTGAAGGGGATCGGGCCCGGCGTCTTGGGGAAGATCCGGGAAGGGGACGTGGTGGTCGGGGAGTAGGGGCGGGAGGCTTGGGGTCGTGGTGGCTCGATGCGTCTCTCGGCACAGAGGCACAGAGACCCAGAGGGGGCCACAGAGAGCACCAGCCCACCCCGCTGCAGCGCCCTCTGTGCAGACCTCGGTGCCTCTGGGCCTCTGGGCCGAGCGGGGCGGGCCCGATGTGCGTTGAGGGATCTGCGCGCGTCGAGCCGCACCCTCACCACGAAGGCACGGAGGCACCGAGGGCCACGGAGAGGGGAAGCCAAGAGGCGGACCGAGCTCTGCTCCC
>CALATR010001129.1 GCA_937891875.1 uncultured Pseudomonadota bacterium
AGCGGATGGTGCGGCTCAGCATGTCGTTGCGGGCCGGTCTCTGGTCGCTGGTCTCTGGTCTCTGGGCCCACGACAGGAGTGGCGAGAGCGACGTCGGGGTGCGGCCGACCGCCCGCGCAGCTGCGACCAGGATGAGTCGGATTGCGAGCCTCAACCTGCGCGGCGGGTCGCGGTGTCGGGAGCGACGGACTCCGCGGCAGCAGCCCCCGCTCGCAGCGGGCCCCAGAGACCAGCGACCAGAGACCGCCCTTCCACTCCCCTGCCCGGACCTACGCGACGCGCTCTCCGAGCCTCAGACCACCTGCACCGGCGGCTCGGCCAGCTGGCAGCGCATCAGCACATACGCCTCGCCCGTGCGAGAGTCGCGCTCCATCGCCTCTTCCACGACGAAGCCCGTCTCTTCGTAGACCCGGATCGCGCGGCGGTTGTCCAGGCTGACCATCAGGGAGACCCCACGCACGCCCTTGTTGCGCAGGCGGTCGAGGATGCCGGTGACGAAGCGCAGGCCGATGCCCCGGCCGCGCCAGCCCGGGCGGATGCCCATGGACAGGATCATCGCCTCGCTGGGGCGATCCCAGGAGCGCATGCACACGCAGCTGCCGATGGTGCGGCCGTCCGCACGAAGCAGGAAGACCCTGCCGTTTCGCAGGAAGGCCCGCGCCGTGTACTGGGAGAACGTGGACTCCGAGAACGTCTGCAGGTCGATGTCGATGAGGGTGCGGACGATGTCTTCGTCGACGTCCCGAACCTCGTCGATCTCGAGAACGAAGCTTCGGCCTGCGGCACCATCGATCCTGAACGTCTCCATGAAGCTCGCTCCCTCCAGCCGGTTTCCGCGACGGGGTCCGCCTGCGGGTTCGTGGGTGTATCCACCCGGAAGGGTCAGGTCGAACCCGAGTTCCACAGTCGGATCGCCGAAGCGCAGCCGCCGCAACGATGCATCATTTGCCGCCCGTCCGAAGCCCCCTGGCGGCAGAGGAATCTCGTCGTCGAAAAATTACCTCCAACCGCGGGTTCCCGGCTACCGAGCGGGGTCTCGTCAAGAGGTTGATGACACGATGCTTGCGCGCCCCATCGCCCCGTGGGATCCTTCCGCGCGCAAGACCCCGCCCCTCTGGCGAGGCACGAGACCACGAGGTCGGAGATGGAGATGAGCAGGTTTTTGTTCTCACTGGGTGTCGGTGCTGCCGCGGCCCTGGCCGTCGCTACGCCCGCCATGGCCCAGGAGGGCGGCGTCAACGGCCACGGCTTCGGTCTGACGGCCCAGGACGGAGACGTCCGCGATCCTCTCGCGGTCGAGCGTCCGGGCAAGATGAACGGCGGTGAGTGGTACGGCTCGGTGGTGTTCGAGTACGCCGCCGGCACCATGGATCAGGTGGTGCGCGACCCGGACGGCAACGTCGGGGATCGGGCGGTCTACCTGGACAACCTCTTTGGCGCGAACCTGGTCGGCGGCGCGGCGGTGGCCCCGTTCCTCCGCTTCGACCTGCGCCTGCCCGTGTTCTTCAGCGCCCGGGGATTCAACGCGAACGACCCCGACGGCCAGGCCATCGGCGGCGGTGTCGGCACGATGCGCGCCGCGGCGATGATCGCTCCGGTGACCCCGGACGGCGGTGGGTTCGGCTTCGGCATCGTGCCCTGGCTCGACCTGCCCACGGCCACGGCCTCCAAGAACATGGGCTACAAGGGCCTGTCCGGCGGTACCAAGCTGGCAGCCACCGTGGAGGCCGGCGGCCTCACCGTCGGCGGTGACCTGGGCCTCGCCTTCCGCCCCAAGGTCGAGGGCTACGAGAACATCGGTGGCGCCGATCAGCTCGTTGCCGGCATCGGCGCTGGCTACGCCATCAGCGACAGCCTCGGCATCAACCTGGAGGCCAACTTCGCCCCTGCCCTGCGCGGCAAGGCCCTGCGGGACGCGGTCCCCGACGGCGTTCCGGGTGCTGCCGAGTCTCCCGCGGAGACCATCCTCTCCGTCCGTGGCCGCACCAACAGCGGCATCCACTGGCTCGCCGGCGGCGCGACCGCGCTGACCCCCGGCGTCGGCGCCGCGAGGTTCCGCCTCTTCATCGGTGGCGGCTTCGGCAAGATGGGCGAGTCCACCCCGCGCATCGGTGACATCGACAAGGACGGCATCGCCGACGACGTCGACAAGTGCCCCGAGGATCCCGAGGTCTTCAACGACTACAAGGATTCCGACGGCTGCCCCGATGAGATGGGCACCCTGACCGTCGTGGCCAAGCAGTACTACGAGGTCGTCCCCGACGTCAAGATCTCGGTCACCGGCATGGGTGACGTCCACCAGATCAAGACGGCGAAGGAGCCCATCACCATCAGCGGCATCATGCCCGGCGCCTACGACGTCCGGACCATGGACAGCAGCTACGAGGGCAACGTCCAGATCCGGGTGAAGGAAGGCGAGAACAAGGTGGAGCTGGAGGTCCAGCCGACCACGCCGGGCACCCTGTCCGTCACCGCGGTCGACGGCTCGGGCAACCCCATCCAGGGTGCGCTGGTCACGGTCGCAGCCCCGGGCGGCGGCCAGGGCAAGGAGATCACGGTCGGCCAGTCGGGCAACGGCCGCATGGATCTGGCCCCCGGCTACTACTCGGTGTTCGTCCAGGCCGACGGATACGGCATCTTCCGCGAGGACACCAGCATCGTCGCCAGCGAGGTGACCGAGGTCACGGCCAACCTGCAGAAGGCCAAGACCGAGATCACGAAGGAGCGCATCGAGATCCTCGAGAAGGTCTTCTTCGAGAAGGGCTCGGCGGTCATCCAGGCGCGGTCCTTCCCGCTGCTGGACGAGGTCGCCAACGTCATGCTCCGCAACCCGGACATCAAGATGCTCGAGGTCGCCGGACACACCAGCTCCGAGGGCTCCCTGGAGTTCAACAACAAGCTCTCCAAGGACCGGGCGAACGCCGTCCTGCGCTACCTCGTCGAGCGCGGCGTGGCCGAGAACCACCTCGAGGCCATCGGCTACGGCCCCAGCCAGCCGCTGGTCAAGGAGAACACCGAGGCGGACCGGGCCAAGAACCGCCGCGTCGAGTTCGTCATCAAGAAGCGCGCCAAGTGACCTGACCGCGACTCCCGCACCCTTTTCCTCCAAGGATTCCTCATGCGTACCCCCACTCTTGCGGTCTTCGCCCTCCTCGGTCTCGTCGCTTGCGACGTGGACGCCGACGGCGATGGTGTGGCCGCACAGTTCGACTGCGACGACACCAACCCCGACATCAACGACGATGCGCCGGAGCTGTGCGACGGCCTCGACAACAACTGCGACGGTCAGATCGACAACGACACGACCGACGCGCCGACGTTCTACGCGGACTTCGATCGGGACGGCTTCGGCGATCCGAACACCACCACGTCGGACTGTCGGTTCGACGAGGAGGCCGGCACCCCGGACCCGGACTTCGAGCCCTTCGGCTACGTCCGCGACATGACCGACTGCAACGACCAGCTGAAGACGGTCAACCCCGAGGCTGACGAGCGCTGCGACGGCATCGACAACAACTGCGACGGCGCGATCGACGACGACTCCGCGGTCGACAAGAACACCTGGTTCGAGGACGGCGACGACGACGGCTACGGTGACGCGGCCAGCACCACCGAGGCCTGCGATCAGCCCGCCGGCTACGTCGACAACGACCTCGACTGCAACGACGACCAGGACTTCACCAACCCCGGCGCCGACGAGATCTGCGACTCGTTCGACAACGACTGCGACGAGGAGATCGACGAGGACGACGCCATCGACGCCCTCGCCTGGTACCGCGACGCGGACGAGGACGGCTACGGCACCCCCGACGACAGCCTCTTCGCGTGCGGCGCTCCGGATGGCTACATCGCCGACAACACCGACTGCAACGACGAGGCCGCGACGGCCAACCCCGGCGGCACCGAGGTGTGCGACGGTCTGGACAACGACTGCGACAGCACCACGTCCGAGGCCGGCACCGTCTCGCTCAACGCCAGCAGCGTGTCCTACGGCACCATCCAGGAGGCCGTCGACGCGGCGGTGGACGGCGACAGCGTCTACGTCTGCGAGGGCGTCTGGGACGAGTACCTGGAGATCTACTCGGGCATCAGCCTGATCGGCGGCGGTGGCTCGGATCTGGTCGTCTTCGACGGTGGCGAGACGCTGGAGGGTGGCACCCTGGTGTGGGTCGAGGCCGAGGCCGCGGTCACCATCGAGGGCATCACCATCCAGAACGCCGTCGTCGACATCGACGGCGAGGAGCCGGTGGCTGCGGGCGTCAGCGCCTACACCCACGGGGGTGATCTCACCATCCGCGACTGCGTGTTCGACAACAACACCGGCTACATCGGCGGCCTCATCGGTCCCGAGCTCTTCACGACCACGGTCGAGGACAGCCGCTTCACGAACAACACTGCCAACATCGGCGGCGGTCTCGTGGTGTTCGACGCCGACATCAAGCGCACCCGCATCCTCGACAACGTCGCCGAGGGCGGCGGCGGCATGGCGGCGGTGCAGGGCACCGTCACCATGGAGGACGTGCGGATCATCAGCAACTACGCGGCCTACGTCGGCGGCGGCCTCTACGTGGTCGAGGCGGATGTCGACGGCGGAGAGATCCTGAACAACCTCTCCGACGACGACGGCGGCGGCGTCTGGGCCGTGAGTTCGACCCTGTCCAACATGGACATCAAGGGCAACCGCACCTCCGCCACCGGAGGCGGCGTGTTCGTGAGCTCCGGGGTCGACATGGACAGCCTGGTCATCGACGGCAACAAGGCGGCGTGGGGCGGTGGCATCAGCAGCTACGGCGGCAGCTGGACCGCGGTGAGCACCGACATCACCAACAACGAGGCCAGCAACGGCGGCGGTGGCTTCTACACCGACGGCGGCGACGTCTCGCTCGAGACCTGCGCGGTCGAGGGCAACACGGCGAGCGATGCCGGCGGCGGCGCCTACATCGCGTCGGGCACCCTGGACGTGACGACGTCCGACTGGGGCACCGACACGGACGGGAACAACAACGATCCCGACGACATCTACGCCGAGGTCTCGGACAGCGCCTACACCGACTACGGCGTCGGCGAGACCTTCTCCTGCGACAGCAGCGGTTCCTGCCTCTAGGATCGCCGCGCACGCACAGCGACTCGCCGGACGCTCGGTGAGCGACCCGCCCTCCTGGTCCGACGACCAGGGGGGCGTCGTCGTTGTGGCTCCGACCTCGCTCGCTCCTCCCCAGGCGTTAGCGTCCTCCCCTTCCCCGGAGGCGCCGTGTCCGACGACCACACCTGGATCACCGAAGTCAACGAGGACGCCGAGCTGGGCCCGCGCCTGAAGTTCGGCTTCCGCGCGGATCGGGAGCTCTACCGCGGCCAGAGCGACTTCCAGGAGGTCGTGGTCGCCGAGGGCCCTGCCTATGGGCGCATGCTCTTCCTCGACGGCTACATGATGACGACCGAGCGCGATGAGTTCGTCTACCACGAGATGCTCTCGCACACGGCGGTCCACGTGGCCAAGAGCCGCGGGCCGGTTCGCCGGGTGCTGATCATCGGTGGGGGTGACGGCGGCCTCGCCCGCGAGGTGCTGCGCCACGACAGCGTCGAGCACGTCGACATGGTCGAGATCGACGCTGCCGTCATCGAGGTCAGCAAGGAGTACCTGCCCACCATCGGCAGCGCGTTCGACGATCCGCGCCTGAACGTGCTCGCCGAGGACGGCAATGCCTTCATCCACAACGCCGAGCCGGGCACCTACGACGTCATCCTGATCGACAGCGCCGATCCGGTCGGCCCGGGCATCGTGCTGTTCCAGCCGCCCTTCTACACCGCCGTCCGCAATGCCCTCACCCCCCACGGCGTCATGGCCGCCCAGGGAATGTCCCCCTGGCTCCAGCGTGACGGCCAGCGCTTCATGTTCGGCAACCTGGGCGAGGTCTTCGGCCAGGTGCACGCGTTCGTCGCCACGATCCCGACCTACCCGGGTGGGCAGTGGACCTTCGCCCTGTGTGCCGCGGGCCAGGTCGACCCCCACGGCATCGACGACGCCGCTGCCGACGCCGCGACTGCGGGCAGCCACTACTACACGGCCGCCGTGCACCACGGCGCGTTCGCGCTGCCGCCCTTCATCCGCGAGAACACGGTGGACGTGGCCCTGGCCCGCCGGGGGTGAACGCGCAGAGGGCGCCCCGTCAGCGGGTGTTCATCAGGCCGATCTCCTCTCCGTTGAGGGACCAGGTCGCCAGGCCGTCGCAGGCCTCGGCCCCGTCGAAGGTGACGCTCGCCTCGTTGCCGTCCGCCCACTTCACGGTGGTCGTGCCGGACTCGGGCTCGAGCGCGCATGCCTCGGTCCGTACGAGATCGACGGTCTCCAGCCGTATGCGGCCAAGAGCGTCGTAGCCGATCTCTCCCTCCAGGTTCCAGCGCAGGCCACCGGCGACCTCCACGAACTCGGCCTCGAACGCATAGATCATGCGGGTGGTCTCGCCCTCCCAGCCCGACCACGACATCAGCTCCACGTCGATGGTGCCATTGTCGCGGATGCGCGCGCGCCCGGTGACCTCGGACAGCAGTCCGTTGCCGTGCATGAAGCCGAATCCGTCCGACCGGAAGTCCAGCACCTGCACCACGCCCCAGTCCGTCTGGTCGGGGTAGTCGAAGCGGGCGTCGCCGTACCACTCGGCCCCGTTGCGGTCAGCGCAGCCGCCCCGGTACACGACCCGGTTGCCCCCCTCCGAGATCTCCCGGCGAGGACAGACGTCGTCGCCGGACTCCCCCAGGACCATCCACCGCTGCGCGTTGATCATCAGGGTCTCGGGCTCGGTCCCGTAGAGCAGCTCCGGCCCCGTGAAGCGGTCGCTCGGCGTCGGATCGAGCGCATCCAGTGCTTCGCGGACCGCCGAGGTCCCGCAGCCCATGAGGGTCAGGGCCACGGCCACTGGCCAGACTCGATGCATGCTTCCTCCCGGGGGTCAGTGTAGCGGCGGGCTTGCCCCTTCAGCCACCGACGATGCCTTGACAACCGGCTCGCGTCCGCTACTCTCCAGCTATGAATGACAGTCAGTCAGTCCCCCGCCGAGGCAGCGAGGAGCGTCGCCAGCAGCTGCTGGACGTGTCCCGCGACCTGTTCGTCCGCGACGGCTACTCGGGCACGCCGATCAGTGCGATCGTCGCGGCCGCCGGGGTCGCCCAAGGCACGTTCTACGTCTACTTCAAGAGCAAGCAGGCCGTCCTGGCGGAGCTCCGGCGCCAGGCGTTCAAGCGCTACGCCCAGGCCCTGCACGAGGCCGCCGCCCTGCCCCTGCCCGCGGACGCCCGCCTCGTGCAGATCGTGCTCGCCATGGTGCGGGTCGTGCGGGATCAGCTGCCGCTGGAGCGGGTCTTCCGGGAGGCCGACAGCGCCGATGCCCTCGCTCGCGCGGCCATCGAGGGGCGCGCCCGCCTGGCCCGGGAGGCGGCCCAGCTGCTCCGGGCGGGGCAGGACCAGGGGGCCCTGATCTCGGAGGCGCCAGAGGTCACGGCCCACCTCATTGTCGCCCTGTTCGACACCGTGCTGTTCGAGGTCATGGCCTACGACGCCCCGGCTCCCACCGCCGCCGTGGTCGACCAGGCCCTGCGCTTCACCCTGCGCGGCCTCGGCGTGCCCGACGCCCGCATCCGTGCGCTGGTCGACGCGATCGACCGGTCCGAGGTCGCGCCATGACCGTGCTCCGCACCCGCCTCGACCTCCGCTCCGATGCCTTCGAGGAGAACCGCGCCTCCATGCTGGAGCAGCTCCAGGTCGTGCGAGATCTCGAGGCGGTCGTGCGTGGGCACGCAGAGCGCGCGCGACCCAGGTTCGACAAGCGCGGTCAGCTGCTCCCCCGGGAGCGGGTCGATCGCCTGCTCGACCCCGGCTCGCCGTTCGTGGAGCTCTCCACCCTCGCCGGTCTGCGCATGCACGACGACGACGGCAAGAAGCAGGTGGCTGGCGGCGGCAACATCGTCGGCATCGGCTTCGTCAGCGGGGTCCGCGTGCTGGTGAACGCGTCGGACGCGGCGATCAAGGGCGGGTCTGTGACCCCGATGGGCCTGCGCAAGAGCCTGCGCGCCCAGGAGATCGCCCTGCGCGAGAAGCTGCCCTGCATCAACCTGGTCGAGTCCGGCGGGGCGAACCTGCTCTACCAGTCCGAGATCTTCGTGGATGGAGGCCGGGTCTTCGCCAACCTGGCCCGCCTGTCCGCCGCCGGCATCCCCCAGCTGACGGTGGTGCACGGCAGCTCCACCGCGGGCGGCGCGTACCTGCCCGGTCTCTCCGACTATGTCGTCATGGTGGAGGATCGCGCCAAGGTCTTCCTCGCCGGTCCCCCGCTGGTGAAGGCCGCCCTGGGCGAGGACGCCAACGACGAGGAGCTGGGCGGGGCGCACATGCACGCCACCGTGTCCGGCACCGCCGAGTACGTCGCCAGCGACGACGCCCACGGCCTGGAGCTGGCCCGGGAGATCATCGCCTCGCTGGGCTGGGACCTCGACCAGTCGCCGGAGCGCCTGCGCCCGTCGCGCCCGCCCCGCTACGACGCCGAGGAGCTCCTGGGCATCGTGCCCGCCGATCCGCGCACCCCGTACGACGTGCGCGAGGTGCTGGCCCGGCTGGTGGATGGCAGCGAGTTCCTCGCGTTCAAGGCCGACTACGACGGGCAGACCGTCTGCGGCCACGCCACCCTGGACGGCCGGCCGGTGGGCATCCTGGGCAACAACGGGCCGATCACCCCGCAGGGCTCGGTCAAGGCCGCCCAGTTCATCCAGCTGTGTGAGCAGGCCGGGCTGCCGCTGGTCTTCCTCATGAACACCACCGGCTACATGGTCGGCAAGGCGGCGGAGCAGGCAGGCGCGGTCAAGCACGGCTCCAAGATGATTCAGGCGGTCGCCAACGCCACCGTGCCCAAGGTGACCATCGTGCTGGGTGGGGCCTACGGTGCGGGCAACTACGGCATGTGCGGCCGCGGCTACGACCCCGACTTCCTGTTCGCCTGGCCCAGCGCCAAGGTCGCGGTCATGGGCGGGGAGCAGGCGGCGATGGTCATGAAGATCATCACCCGGGCCAGCTTCGCCCGGAAGGGCATGCCGCTCGACGATGCCGCGCTCGAGGCGATGAGCGGCGAGATCCGCAAGAAGCTCGACCGCGAGGCCAGCGCCCTGTTCGCCACCGCGCGGGTGTGGGACGACGGCATCATCGACCCACGAGACACGCGTCAGATCCTCTCCTTTGCGCTGGCGACCGCCTGCTCGGCTCGCCGCAGGACCCTCCGCCCGAACAGCTTCGGCGTCGCCCGCGGCTGAACCTCCCAGGAGCACGACATGCAGTGGACCGAAGAGCACGACATGCTGCGCGAGACGGTGCGCAGCTTCGTGAAGAACGAGATCAACCCCTACGTGGACGAGTGGGAGGAACAAGGCGCCTTCCCCGCCCACGAGGTGTTCAAGAAGGCGGGCGAGGTCGGGCTGCTGGGCCTGTCCAAGCCCGAGGAGTACGGTGGCGCCGGCCTCGACTACAGCTACTCCATCGCCGCGGCGGAGGAGCTCGGCACCGCGGGGTGCGGCGGTGTCCCCCTGGCCCTCGGCGTGCAGACCGACATGGCCACCCCTGCCCTCGCCCGCTTCGGCAGTGACGCGCTCAAGGCCGAGTTCCTGGCTCCGGCGATCACCGGCGAGCAGGTCGCGTGCATCGGCGTCTCCGAGGCCAGCGCCGGCTCGGACGTGGCCGGGATCAAGACCAGCGCCCGCAAGGACGGCGACGACTACGTCATCGACGGCTCCAAGCTCTGGATCACGAACGGCATGCAGGCCGACTGGATGTGCACCCTGGTCAACACCGGGGACGGCCACGCCCACACCAACAAGTCGCTGATCATCATCCCGATGGACACGCCCGGCGTGGTCAAGGCGCGCAAGCTCGACAAGCTGGGCATGCGCAGCTCCGACACCGCCGAGATCTACCTGGACTCGGTCCGCGTGCCCCAGCGCTACCGGATCGGCGACGAGGGCGCGGGCTTCGTCTACCAGATGCTCCAGTTCCAGGAGGAGCGGCTGTGGGGTGCCGCCAACATGATCAAGTTCCTCGAGGGCGCCATCGAGCAGACCATCGAGCAGACCCGCGGCCGCAAGGCGTTCGGCCGCTCTATCCTGGACAACCAGGTGGTCCACTACCGCCTGGCCGAGCTCGCGACCGAGGTCGAGCTGCTGCGCTCCCTCGTCTACCGGGCGACCGAGGAGTACATCGCCGGCAACAACGTCACCCGCCTCGCCAGCATGGCCAAGCTGAAGGCCGGCCGCCTCGGGCGCGAGGTGACCGACTCCTGCCTGCAGTACTGGGGCGGCATGGGCTTCATGTGGGAGGTGCCCATCGCCCGCGCGTACCGCGACGCGCGCCTGGCCAGCATCGGCGGGGGTGCGGACGAGGTCATGCTCGGCATCATCTGCAAGATCGACGGCACCCTGCCCACCCGCCGGAAGAAGTGAGCGCCGTGGCCCTGCCCGACACCAAGACCCTGCTCCTGCGCGCGCACGGCCCGGTCCTGCACGTCACCCTGCACCGGCCGGACAAGCGCAACGCCATGAGCCTGGCCATGGTCGACGAGCTGGAAGCGGCTCTCGACCACGTGGAGGCCGCCGGCACGCGGATCGTCGTTTTCCGGGGCTCGAACGGCAACTTCTGCTCCGGCGGGGACATCTCCGACATGGCGGCCGCCTCCGCCCAGCCGGTGAGTGGCGTCGACCCGATCGCCACCATGAACCGCCGCTTCGGCGACCTGCTCCAGCGGGTGGACGCCTGCCCGGCGGCGGTGATCGCGGTCTGCGAGGGGGCCGTGATGGGCGGGGGCTTCGGTCTCGCTTGCGTCGCCGACGTCACCCTCGCCGTCGAGGGGGCGCGCTTCCGCCTGCCCGAGACCTCGCTCGGCCTGCCTCCCGCCCAGATCGCCCCCTACGTGGTCCAGCGCCTCGGCTATGCCCAGGGCCGCCGCCTCGCTGTGACCGGGCAGACCCTGGACGCGGCGGAGGCCCACCGCCTGCACCTCGCCCACGAGCACGTGGCGCCAGACGGACTCGACGCCGCGCTGGACGCGATCATCACCGCGATCGGTCGCTGCGAGCCGGGGGCCTTGTCCGCCACCAAGGCGCTGGTCCGCCGGGTCGGCGCGAGCGACCTGTCCGGCGTGCTCGACGACGCGGCTGCCGAGTTTGCCGGCTTTGCGCGCTCCGACACCGCGCGGGCCGGATTCGCGGCCTTCCTCCAGCGCAAGCGCGCTCCGTGGGACCTCCGGGAGGACGGATGATCCCCACCCTGCTGGTCGCCAACCGCGGGGAGATCGCCTGTCGGGTGATCCGCTCCGCCCGGGCGCTCGGCTTCCGCACCGTGGCCGTATACAGCGATGCCGACGCCGAGGCCCCCCACGTGAGCCTGGCGGACCGGGCAGTGCGCATCGGACCCGCCGCGGTCGGCGAGAGCTACCTGTCCGTGCCCGCCCTGCTCCTGGCCGCCACGCGCACCCGCGCCACCCACGTGCACCCCGGCTACGGCTTCCTGTCCGAGGACGCCGGGTTTGCCAGTGCCGTGATCGACGCCGGGCTGGTCTGGGTCGGCCCACCCCCCGCCGCCATCGCCGCCATGGGGGACAAGGCGCGCGCCAAGGCCCGCATGCGCGCTGCCGGCGTGCCGGTCGTGCCGGGTGCCGAGGGGGACGCCGACGCCCTGCGCGCGGCGGCCGAGGAGGTCGGCTATCCCCTGCTGGTCAAGGCGAGCGGGGGCGGTGGTGGACGGGGCATCCGCCGTGTGGATGGGCCGGACCAGCTCGCTCCCGCACTGGAGCGCGCGGCCGCCGAGGCGCTCGCCGCGTTCGGCTCGGACCGGCTCCTGCTGGAGAAGCTCGTGGAGGGGGCGCGCCACGTGGAGGTGCAGATCCTCGCGGACGCCCACGGCCACGTCGTGCACCTGGGCGAGCGGGACTGCTCCACTCAGCGCCGCCACCAGAAGGTGATCGAAGAGGCACCCTGCCCCGTCGTCGGTCCTGACCTGCGCGCGGCCATGGGGGAGGCCGCCTGCGCCGCCGCCCGCGCGGTCGACTACGTCGGCGCCGGTACGGTCGAGCTGCTGCTGGGGGAGGACCAGCGCTTCTACTTTCTCGAGATGAACACCCGCCTGCAGGTCGAGCACCCTGTCACCGAGCTGATCACCGGCCTGGACCTGGTGGAGCTGCAGCTGCGGGTCGCCCTCGGTGAGCCCCTCAGCCTCGACCAGGACGGGGTGCGCCTCGACGGCCACGCAATCGAAGCCAGGTTGTACGCCGAGGATCCGGCAGAGGGCTTCGTGCCGCGCACCGGCATGCTGCACGCGTTCTCGACCCCGGTGGATCGCGCCGGCGTGCGCATCGATGCCGGGGTGCGCGCAGGTGCCGTGGTCGGCTCCGACTACGACCCGATGATCGCCAAGATCATCGCCTGGGGACCCGACCGGGAGACCGCCCGCCGGCGCCTGGCCCTGGCCCTCGAGGACACCGTCGTGCTGGGCGTGACCACCAACCGCGCCTTCCTCGGACGGGTGCTGACCGACGGCACCTTCCGCGATGGGGACGTGCGCACCGACACCCTCGCTAGCCGCACCGACCTCACCGAGCGTCCCGCCCGGGATCCCGAGACCATTGCCATCGCCGCAGCGGTCCTGGCGGAGGCGGGCGGGGTCGGCGCGCTGTCCCGCGGGTTCCGCAACGCCCATCCCCTCGCGCAGCCCCTGGTCCTCGACGTCGACGACGACGTGGTCTCCACCACCCTCGTGCCCGGAGAGGCCGGGATCGGGGTGCGGGTCGAGGACACCGTCTTCTCGGTCGTGCTGGGTCCTGTCGAAGGGCCGAGCGGCCGCCGCACGGTCACCGTCGACGGCGTGACCCGCGTCGTGCACGCCGTGCAGGATGGACGCGACCTCTGGCTCGCCCACGGCAGCGACGCCGTCCGGGTCCGGCGCCACGCCCCCGCGGGCTCCGCCGCCGAGGACCGCAGCGCCCCCCGCCTGGTGCGGGCGCCCAGCGCGGGCAAGGTGCTCGCCGTCCCCATCGCGGTCGGCGATGCCGTGCAGTCCGGCGACGTCGTGTGTGTCATCGAGGCGATGAAGATCGAGACCCGCCTGCGCGCCGCCGCAGATGGCGTCGTCGCTGCCGTCCGGGTCGGCCCGGGCGACGTCACGGCGGCTGGCGACGTGGTCGTCGAGCTGACCCTTGCTCCACAGGAGTCCCCATGAGCGACCTCGCAGTCGTCACCTGCGCCCTGACCGGCGTGCTCACCGACCCGGCGCGCCACCCGGTGCCGGTCACCGTGGAGCAGATGGCCGCGTCGGCCAGGGAGGCCTTCGATGCGGGTGCGGCCATCGTGCACGTGCACTTCCGCCGCCAGGAGCCCGGCCTGGGTCACCTGCCCAGCTGGGAGCCGGACGTGGCCGAGGCCGTCTGCGACGCCATCCGCGCCGCGTGCCCGGGGATCCTCATCAACATGTCGACCGGCGTCGTGGGCAAGGACATCTCCGGGCCGGTCGCCTGCCTGGAGCGGGTGAAGCCAGAGATTGCCGCTTGCAACGCCGGAACTCTCAACTACCTCAAGCTGCGCCGAGGCGGGAAGTGGGCCTGGCCGCCCATGGTCTTCGACAACCCGGTCGACAAGGTCGGGCGCTTCCTGGACGCCATGAAGGCGGTGGGGGTCAAGCCCGAGTTCGAGTGCTTCGACACCGGCATCCTGCGCTCGGTCCCCATGTACGCCGAGGCCGGCATGACCGACGGTCGCCCCCCCGAAGTCAACCTGGTCATGGGCGTGGCCTCGGGCATGCCCGCCGACCCCGACCTGCTCCCCATCCTGCGCCGCTACATCCCCGACGACAGCCCCTGGCAGGTCACGGCCATCGGTCGCCAGGAGATCTGGGACCTGCACCGCCGGACCGCCGAGATGGGCGGCCACCTGCGCACCGGGGTGGAGGACACCTTCTACCTTCCCGACGGCGAGCGCTGTCGCGGCAACGGTGACCTCATCGAGCACCTGGTCGCCATCGCCCAGCAGGCGGGGCGCACCGTCGCGAGCCCCGCCCAGGCCCGCGAACTCCTGCACCTCGGGCCCGCAGATGCCTGATTCCTCCGCGATCTTCCGCGACGATCTGCTCGCCGGCCAGGTGGCGCTGGTCACCGGCGGCGGCACCGGCATCGGCGCCGCCATCGCGCTCGAGCTGGGTCGCCTGGGGGCCCAGGTGGTCATCGCCTCGCGCAAGCAGTCCCACATCGAGCCCGCCGCCGCCGGCATGTCCGAGCTGCTCGGCCGTCCGGTCACCGGGCTCGTGTGCGACATCCGCGATCGCGAGGCGGTCGACGCGGTCTACAAGGACCTGCTCGCCCGGCACGAGCGCCTGGACATCCTGGTCAACAACGGCGGCGGCCAGTTCTTCGGGCCTGCCGAGACCATCTCCGGGCGCGGCTGGGACGCGGTCGTCGGCACCAACCTCACCGGCACCTGGAACATGGTGCACGGCGCCCACAAGGCGTGGATGGGCCGACACGGCGGTCGGATCCTCAACATCACCATGCTGACGAAGCGCACCTTCCCCGGCATGGCCCACTCGGTCTCCGCCCGGGCAGGCGTCGAGGCGCTGACCCGCACCCTCGCCGTCGAGTGGGCCGGCACCGGCATCCGCATCAACTGCATCGCCCCCGGCCTGGTCCTGTCCAGCGGCGTCGCCACCTACCCCAACGGCGCCCAGCTCTTCCGCCAGATGCAGCAGCACATCCCGCTGAAGCGCGCCGGCAGCATGGACGAGATCGCCTGGATGACCGCCTTCCTCGCCAGCCCCGCCGGCGACTACATCACCGGCCAGACCTTCACCGTGGATGGCGGCAAGGAGCTGTGGGGCGACTGGTGGCCCATCGCCGACCCCAAGGGCGGGCTTCCCGAGGTGGAGATCCCGAAGTGGCCATGGGAGGCGTAGGGGGTTCTGCGATCAGGCCCGCTCCTCGGACGCCTCCCCCTCCCCGTCCCGCACGACCCCCCGCACCATCATGCCGAACACCGTCGGAGCGACCAGGAACGTGAGCCCGAGGGTGCCGCCGACGACCACGTAGGCGACGTGCTGCTCGGCGAGGCCGAACATGGGCAGCAGCCAGAGGCCGCCGAAGATCGAGAACACGAAGAGCATGATGACGTTGCTGACGACCCGGCTGCGGGGCCAGCCGACGGTGAGGCCGAACATCAGGCCCGAGGCCGCGGTCAGCAGGATCGTCGGGGCGAGCACGACCAGGATCAGCCCCGTCCACAGGGTGCCGGTCCAGGCTGCGGGCACGAGCCAGGACAGCGAGGGCACGGCGATGGCGCCCAGCGTGGCTGCCCCGGCGGAGACGAGCGCCAGGGCCGCGAAGCCGAACCCGCGCAGTCGTCGCCTCCGCGCGGCCATCCACGCGGGTGACTCGGCGGGCTCCAGGTCGGGTGGGCGATCGTGCACCATGACCCAAGGTACGGACCCCGGCGGCGATCGTCAGCGCACCGATCGATTGCGCGGCGACCTGCCTCACCCCCTCCGCGGTTAGACCTCGCCTCGATGAGCCCTGCCCGTCCGTTCCAGGTCCGCCGTGTCGTCGTCAAGGTCGGCACCAGCATCGTCACCCGCGGTGACGGCCGCCTGGCGCTGGGCCGGCTGGGCGCCCTGGTCGAGGAGCTGCACGCCCTGCACCAGCACGCGGAGGTGGTGCTGGTCACGTCCGGCTCCATCGGCCTGGGGGCGGCACGCCTCGGCTACGACGCCGTACCCTCCGAGGTCGTCGACCGTCAGGCCTGCGCCGCCGCGGGCCAGGGTGCGCTGATCGCGACCTATGACGCCCTCTTTCGTCAGCTCGACCTCGCCGCCGCCCAGGTGCTGCTCACCGAGGACGACTTCCTCCACCGCCGCCGCTACCTCAACCTGCGCGCCACCCTGGAGCGCCTGGTCGCACGCGGCGCCGTGCCCGTCGTCAACGAGAACGACACGGTCAGCACCCTGGAGCTCGCCTGCGGTCGGGACCGGGTCTTCGGCGACAACGATCGCCTGTCGGCGCTGGTCGCCGCCGGGCTCGACGCGGACCTCCTGGTCCTGCTCACCGATGTCGACGGCGTGTACACCGCCGCACCCGGCACCCCCGACGCCTGCCGCATCGACACCTGGCAGGACGACAAGGTCAGCCTCGGTCCCGGCTCCGCGCTCGGACGCGGGGGCATGGGGGCCAAGCTCCGGGCGGCGCGCATGGCCCAGCACGTCGGCGTGCACGTGGTCATCGCCAGCGGATTCGTCCCCGGCGTGCTCGGCCGCGTCGTCGCCGGCGACGTCGAGGGCACCTGGTTCCCGGCCCAGGCGGGGCTGTCCCAGCGGGGACGCTGGCTCGCCTACGCGTCCGCCCCCGACGGACGGATCACGGTCGACGCGGGTGCGCGCGAGGCGATCCTGTCCCGGGGCGCCAGCCTGCTGCCGGTCGGGGTGACCCAGGTCGAAGGTGACTTCTCGGCGAGTGCCATCGTCTCGCTGATCGGGCCGGACGGGACCGAGTTTGCCCGGGGGGTGGCCGCCAGCGACGCCCGATCCGCCCGGGCGCGCTGTGGCCAGTCCGGCGAGCGCGCCCTCATCCACCGCGACGACATCGTGTTCCTGCAGCTCGACCCGGAGGCCCAGTGAGTCCTTCACCCCCCACGCCTGCCCCCGCCGAGCTCGCCCGCGCCGCCCGTGCTGCCAGTCGCACCCTGCAGGCGCTGCCGTCCGAGGCCCGGGTCGCCGCCCTGCACCGGGTCGCCGATGCGCTGCTCGCGCGCAAGGACGAGATCCTGGCCGCCAACGCCGAGGATGTGGCCGACGCCCGGCGCCTGCTCGCCGAGGGTCGCCTCGCCGCCCCCCTGGTCGACCGCCTCGTGCTGACCGAGCGCAAGCTCGCCACCCTGGCCGACGGCATCCGCGCCATCGCCGCCCAGCCCGAGCCCCTCGGCGAGGTCCTCCGCCGCACCGAGCTCGCCCCCGGGCTGGAGCTCACCCAACAGACCGTCGCCCTGGGGGTGCTGCTGGTCATCTTCGAGTCCCGCCCCGACGCCCTGCCCCAGATCGCCGCGTTGTCCCTGCGCGCCGGCAACGGGCTGCTGCTCAAGGGCGGCAAGGAGGCCGAGCGCTCCAACACCGTGCTGCACCGGGTCTTCACCGAGGCGCTCGCCCCCGACGTGCCCGCCGCCAGCGTGGGCCTGGTGCACGGTCGGGCGGCCATCGCCGATCTCCTCGCCCTCGACGACGTCATCGACCTGGTGATCCCGCGCGGATCCGCGAGCCTGGTGCGCCACATCCAGCAGCACACCCGCATCCCGGTCCTCGGCCACGCCGACGGCATCTGCCACGTCTACGTCGACGTGCACGCCGATCCCGAGCGGGCCCGGGCCATCGTGGTCGAGAGCAAGACCGACTACCCGTCGGCCTGCAACGCCATGGAGACCCTGCTGGTCCATCGACAGGCCTGGGAAGCCGGCCTTGGTCCTGCGCTCTGCGAGGATCTGCGCGCGGCCGGAGTCACCCTGTTCGCCGGCCCGCGACTCGCCGCGATCACCGACCTGCCCCCCGCCGAGAGCCTGTCCCACGAGTACGGCGCCCTGGCCTGCGCGGTCGAGCTGGTGGACGACGTCGACGGCGCCATCGCCCACGTCAACGCCCACGGCAGCGGCCACACCGAGAGCATCGTCACCGCCGATCCCGCCACCGCCGAGCGCTTCCTGGCCCGGGTCGACGCCGCCTGCGTCTTCCACGACGCCAGCACCCGGTTCGCCGACGGCTACCGCTTCGGACTGGGCGCCGAGGTCGGCATCAGCACAGCCCGCATCCACGCCCGCGGGCCGGTCGGGGTGCAGGGCCTGCTCACCACCCGCTGGGTCCTGCGCGGCCACGGGGACCTCGTCGCGCCCTTCTCCCGCGGCGAGCGGCGGTTCACCCACCAGCCGCTGGACTGACCCCTCCGCGCGCTACCGGCAGCCCGGGTTCGCCCGCCCGGGGCTGCCGAGCTGCCGCCCGTCGAAGCGCTCCGGCGAGGTGCACCAGCTGCCGCTGCTGTCGCGCTGGAAGCTGACCCCTGCCGCCGTGCTGGACCAGCGCGGCGAGATATCCAGGTAGATCCCCTGGCTCGGCGCGATGAGTCGCACGTCGTCGCCCCCGTTGTTCAGGGTCGGGGACGCGCCGTAGAAGGCGTCGACCGGCACGCCGCCGTCGCAGAAGCTGGAGGAGC
The DNA here is from genome assembly GCA_937891875.1 of uncultured Pseudomonadota bacterium. Lineage (GTDB taxonomy): Bacteria > Myxococcota_A > UBA796 > UBA796 > REDI01. The sequence goes on from CALATR010001129.1 coordinate 18,252, forward strand.
TGCTCCGGCCCAGCACCGCAAACCCGCCCGGCGCGACCAGCACGGAGCTGTTGATGCGCCCGGTGTTGAGCTTCTCGCCGGCGACCACGAGGCCCTGCAGGTCGATGGTGCGGTCGGTGGTGTTGCGGATCTCGATCCACTCCGACGAGGCGTCGTCGCAGATCCCCGGGTTGGGCATCATCTCGGTCACGACGAGATCGCCGGTGGTGAGGTCGGCGATCGCCATCGGGCCGCCCGAGTCCTCCCCGGGGCCAGAGCCGGTCTCGCCGGGATCCTCACCCGGCTCGAGCGCGAGCCACGCGTCGACGGCAGCGCCCAGATCGATCCGGCCGTGGCCGTACTGACTGTCGAAGCCGGCGCGGCCCTCGTCAATGGCGGTGGTCTCGAGCAGAGCGCGGGCCTCGTCGGGGGTCGCGCCGAGCGAGAGCAGCACCGCGAGGCTCCCCGACACGTGGGGGGCGGCCATGCTGGTGCCCTCGAACAGCAGGTAGGCGAAGCCGCTGCCGGACACGGTCTCCTGGGCGATGCCGTCCGCGTAGCCGTCGCGGTTGCGGTCGAAGCTCATCTCTCCGCCGGGGGCGGTCAGGTCGAGCTCGGGGCCGGTGTTGCTGTAGCCGGCGACGGTGCCTGCGTAGCCGACCGCGCCCACCGCGATCGCCTCGGGCTCGGCGGCGGGCCAGCCCACCGGAGCGGCCTCGTTTCCGCTCGCGACCACGACCAGCACGCCGCGATCGTGGGCGTAGGCCACCGCCGACGCGACGGTCTGGGAGCGCGCGCTGCCGCCGAGCGACAGGTTCAGCACGTCGGCACCATTGTCGACGGCCCAGCGGATGCCGGAGGCGACGTCGGTCATGCTGCCGCCGCGGGGGCCGAGCACGCGGACCGGCAGGATCGCCGCGCCCGGAGCCAGCCCCGCCACGCCCCGGCCATTGTCGGTGCGCTGGTTGATGGTGCCGGCGACGTGGGTGCCGTGGCCCTCGAAGTCGTAGGGGTCGCGGTCGCGGTCGACGAAGTCGTAGCCGGGCAGGAGGTTGGACAGGCCGTCGATGCCGTCGTCGGCCACGCCCGTGTCGATGACCGCCACCACCACGCCGCTGCCGGTGCCGTGCCGCCAGGCGTCCGCCGCGCCGACCTGCTCCAGGTTCCACTGCACGCCGGCGTAGGGGTCGTCCACCGGCAGGGCGTACGCCTGCAGCACCAGCTGGGGCTCGGCGGCGCGGACCCGCTCGTCGAGGGCCAGGTGGGCGAGGAGCTCGTCCAGGCCCTCCTCCTCGGCGGATAGCCTCACCGCGCCCAGGGTGTCGTCCACGTCCAGCACGTCCAGGGCGAACTCGTTCGCGATCCGGTCGGCGTCGGACACGTCGTCGAGCAGGACCACCAGCTCGCCCAGGCGGCGCTCCGCCTGCAGGCTCTGGCGGGCGTCCTCCAGGGTCTCGGGATCGAGCTGGGAGATCCCGGTCTCGACCCCGCAGGCGACGGTGAGGGAGAGGAGGGAGACCAGGGGGAGGAGGAGAGGGCGGGCGGTGGACATGACGCACTCCGGGTGGGTGACCACTCTACGGCTCAGTCCACAAAACCCTCAACGATTGCGTGCAGGACGCAAAACCTGGGTCATCAGCGCCCAGGGGGTGCGGCAGGGATGCCGCAGGCCGGCAGGCCCACGCGTGCACCGTGTCCCGGGGGTTCTGGGCGAGGCCGGTGACCCATCCGTCTCGGGTGGGGCAGGCGCGCCCCACCGCACCGGGCCATCGCGCCCCGCGGGTCGTCGAGGGCGCGGCGCGGGGCGTGGGAAGCGCGCCGTCGAGGCTCCCGAGCACGGGGCGCCGGACTACCCCGCCCGGCGCGCCTCGATCTCCGCCCGCCGCAGGATCGACGCGGGCACACCGCCGATCCCCCAGTGGTCGGGCTCGGCCCGCTCGATGTACATGCGGACGCGCGCGGGGTCCCCCCCCAGCACCCGCGCCACGACCGCGCTGATCTCGGAGATGCACGCTCCGACCTGGCTCTGGGGCCGGCCCTGCATCAAGATCAGGCGCACGAACGGGATCTCCAGGTCCTTCCGAGCCCCGGTCGCCAGGACCTCGTCGGCAGGCTCGCCGCTGATCGCGTACAGCTCGGGATCGATCTCCACGATCCACACCTGCAGCCGGTCGATGGGCGAGCCGGTGATGCGGGCGAAGGCCGCGGAGACCTCGCGCAGGAGCTGCTTGAGCACGGCGCGGTCGTGGCCCTTCAGGACGTGGATGTTGGCGACAGGCATGACTGGCTCCTGCTGGGGTCAGGGCAGGCCCTTGCGGCGGCCGGAGTCGAGCATGAGCGTCGAGCCGGTCATCGCAGAGGCCTCGGGAGCGAGCAGGGTCGTGACCGCCCACGCCACCTGCTCGGGGGTGGTGAAGGCGTGGATGGACGAGTCCTCGCGCATGGCGTCGAGCACGGCGTCGGCGGTGGTGCCGTGCAGGGCGGC
>CALATR010001130.1 GCA_937891875.1 uncultured Pseudomonadota bacterium
CCGGAAGCAGAGCTCGGTCCGCCTCCTGGCTTCCCCTCTTCGTGGCCCTCGGTGCCTCCGTGCCTTCGTGGTGAGGGTGCGGCTGGACCTCCGCGACTCCGTGGCAAAAACCGCCTCGAACCTGCGATACCACCACGAAGCAGCCCCGAGCCCAATCCCGCCCCAGATCCCGAGCCCGACCTACCGCCGAACCGGCACCCTCCGCACCGCCAGCGCCACCCGCCGCGGCGCGCGCTGGATCGCCCGCGCCCGCGCCCACGCCGCGCCCAGGAGCGCATCGAGCGGGAGCAGGGTCACCGCCGCGCCCATGAGCGCCAGCGGGATGCCCACCGGAGCCCACGCGCCCAGCTGCTCACCGAGCACGACGTGGCCGAGGCTCACCGCGATCACGGTCGACAGGGTGGGCTGGGTCATGGCGACCGGGACGGGCACCCGGCGGAGCACCTCGACCCAGGCGACGAAGCCTACCACGCCGCCGATGACGGCGAGGTAGCTCCACGCGAGCCAGCCCGACAGCGCCGGGGTGGGCAGGGGCTCGCCGAGCGCGAGTGCGGCAACGAGGAGTCCGCCTCCGCCCGCCATCATCTGCCACGCGGCCCCGACCGTCGGGGTCGTGCGCACGGGCAGGCGGACCTGCAGCACCGAGGCCCCCGCCCAGCTGGCCGCCGCGACCAGCAGCAGGAGCACCGGCAGCAGGCTGGACGCGGTGGTGCCGCCGTCGAGCACGACCAGCGCGACGCCAAACAGGCCGATGAGGGTGCCAGCGACCGGGGCGAGCCCGGGCACCCGGCGATCGGCGGTGGCAGAGAAGAGCAGGGCCAGGGAGGGCGAGAGCGCGATGACGAGCGCGGCCAGGCCGGACGCCACCTCGGTCTGGGCCACGACCTGCAGGCCGCTGCCGAGCGACCAGCCGACGAGACCCAGGCCGACCAGCAGCGGGAGCTGGCCGCGGGGGGCGACCGGCTGGCCACGCAGGGCGGCGATGCCCAGCAGCACCACGCCCGCGAGCAGCAGGCGGGTGCCGTTGAGCCAGAGTGGACCGAAGCCGCCGCCGTCTCCGACCGCGACGCCTATGGCCAGCGGGCCGGCGCCCCAGACGAGCGCCACGACCCCCAGCATCACGTAGCCAGACAACGCACGGGACACGGTCCCCTCCATGGGGAACACACCCCTCCATCGCCTCCAGCAAGCGCCGTGCCCATGATCGAAGCCGCGCTCTACGGCCTGGCGCGGGGCAGGACGCCCCAGCGAGGCAGGATGCCCCGCCCCGCCCGTCGAAGCGGCCGCGCCACACCGCGTCCACGGAGATACGCTCTGGGCCCCCCGCTCCCCGGAAGCCAGCGGATGCCCTGCGTCCTCCTCCACGATGTCGACACTGCCACCCTCGACCAGCTGCGCGCCCAGCTGCCCCCGAGCCACGAGCTGATCCGGGTGCAGGACGCGCCCGAGGGCCTCAAGGTGAGCGCCCAGCTCCTGGTCGTGACCGAGCGCACCCTCGACGACGCCGACGGCGCGGTCGGCGAGCTCCACGACGCCCGACCCGGCGCTCCCCTGGTGGTGCTCGCCCCCCTCGGCCGCATGGACCTCGCCGTGCGGGCGATGCGTGCCGGCGCCTTCGATGTGCTCCCCGACCCCGTCGACGCCCGGCTGCTCGGCATCACCGTGGAGCGCGCCGTCGAGCAGGGTGCCCTGCTCCAGGAGCTGCGCCGCTACCGCGCAGAGCGCACCCGTGGCCAGAAGGGAGGTCTGCTCGGCAACTCTCCCGCCATGCGCCAGGTGGACCGGCTCATCGACCGCATGGCGCCGGTCGCCTCGTCGGTCCTCATCACCGGGGAGAGCGGCACCGGAAAGGAGCTCGTCGCCCGCGCCCTGCACGACAGAAGCCCCCGCGCCAGCGCGCCCTTCGTCGCCATCAACTGCGCGGCCGTGCCCGAGCCCCTCCTCGAGTCCGAGCTGTTCGGTCACGTGAAGGGCGCGTTCACCGACGCCCGCCAGAGCCGCGACGGCCTCTTCGTACAGGCCCGCGGCGGCACCCTCTTCCTCGACGAGATCGGCGATCTTCCCGCGGCGCTGCAGCCCAAGCTCCTGCGGGTGCTCCAGGACCGCAAGGTGCGCCCGGTCGGCGGCGACCGCGAGGTGGCGCTCGACGTGCGCATCCTGGCCGCCACCCACCAGGACCTGGAGACCCGCGCCGAAGCCGGACAGTTCCGGGCAGACCTCCTCTATCGCCTGGATGTCCTGCGCATCGAGCTGCCGCCCCTGCGCGAGCGCGGCCACGACATCCTCATCCTCGCCCAGCGCTTCCTCGAGCAGCACGCCGCCACCATGGGCCGCCCCACCCCCGCGCTACCCCCCGAGGTCGCCCGCGTCCTGCTCGAGCACAGCTGGCCCGGCAACGTCCGCGAGCTGCAGAACGCCATGGAGCGCGCCGCCGCCCTGGCCGACGGGGACCGCATCACCGTCTCCGACCTGCCCCCCCGCCTGCAGCGCGCCGCCCCGCGCCGCGACCGCCCCCTCGAGCCCTCCGGCCCGCTGCGCACCCTCGCAGAGGTCGAGCGAGACTACGTGCTTCGCGTGCTGGACGCCGTCTCCGGCCAGCGCGCCAAGGCGGCCGAGATCCTCGGACTCGACCGCAAGACCCTGTGGCGCAAGCTCCGCGCCTGGGGGTTCGAGGGCACCTGAGACTGGCACGCTGTGTGCTCTGCGACCGGTCGGAGGTTCCATGCTGCACCCCGACACGACTCTCGCCTGGATCGACGACACCATCGGTGTTGGCGTCATCGCCACCAAGCCCATCCCCAAGGGCACCATCACCTGGGCCCGCGACGCCCTGGACCTGACCCTCACCCCGGATCAGGTGCACAAGCTCGGCCCGCTCTACGCCGCCCACCTCGACCGCTACGCCTACTGGGAACGGGACGGCCTCGTGCTGTGCTGGGACCTCGGCCGCTTCGTCAACCACCACTGCGAGGCCAACTGCATGGCCATGGGCGGCGCGCCCTTCGAGGTCGCCGTGCGCGACATCGCCGTCGGCGAGCAGCTGACCGATGAGTACGGCACCCTCGGCCTGACCGAGACCATGCCCTGCGCCTGTGGCTCCGCCGAGTGCCGCGGCGCCGTGCACCCCGATGATCCCGACCGCCACTCCGACGACTGGTGGGCCCGCTTCCGTGACGGCCTGTCCCTGGTGCACGGCGTCGAGCAGCCCCTGTGGTCCCTCGCCGGTGCCGCGGTCGAGCGGGTGATCTCCGGTCCCGAGCCGCAGCCCGGGCCCTACGTGCGCCGCGTGCCGGTGATGCGCGCCTGATCGGCCGAGCCTGCGGGGGCTGACAGCAGCCTCCGCAGGGTCAGCGCGTGCACCAGGATCGCCCCGAACACGCAGACGC
>CALATR010001131.1 GCA_937891875.1 uncultured Pseudomonadota bacterium
CACGTGCAGGTGGGGCCAGCGCGCGCGGACGAAGGCCGCGAGGCGATCCTCGTGCTCTGGCGCGGCGGGGCCGTGGAGCAGGGCGATGGCGACGGACTGGATCCCGTCCAGGTCCAGATCCTCGGGGAGGGCGAGGGGAGTGGTCTGCTCCCCGTTCGGGCCGCAGCGCTCCTCGATGCCGACCACCCGGGTGACGAGGGGGTCGGGCCAGCGGGCGTCCGGGTCGAAGAGGTCGGGCCGGGTCATGTCGCCGATCCGGACCAGGTCCTCGAAGCCCGCGGTGGTCAGCAGGGCGACCGGAACGCCGGTGTGCTCCAGCAGGGCGTTGGTCGCGACGGTCGTACCGAACGTGAGGTCACCCTCGGCCAGGAGGCCGACCACGGCGCGATCGGAGGGGACCTTGCGGATCCGGACGGATCCGTCGTCAGAGAAAGTCACCACGTCGGTGAAGGTTCCGCCCCGGTCGACAAACGTACTGGCCAATCCGCCTCCTTCGATCGACCTAACGGGGAGAGTGGCGCGTGCCTGCAACACGTGTCAGAGTGAGGTGGGAACGGACATTTCAGGGGCACCCGGAGTACATCGATGCGCACGACCTCTCTCCTGCTCGCCACGCTGGCGCTCACGGCCTGCGCCGGGTCGGGGCTCTCTGACGAGCGCCACCCGACCGGCAGCTCCAGCCTCGCGGCCGCTTCCGACTACAACCGCGTCTACGTCGCCAACTCCGACAACGGCACCGTGTCCATCCTGGACCGCGCCGGCGAGCGGATGGACATGGTCGACGTGGGCATCGATCCCGTCCGCCTCGCGCGTGCGGGTGACCTCGTGTTCGTCACCACCCGCGGCGAAGGCTCGGTGGCGATCCTCGAAGAGTCCGGCAAGACGCTGGTCATGAAGGACAGCATCCAGGTCGGTCCGGATCCCTACGGCGTCGTCGCCAGCGAGGACGGCTCCCGGGTGTTCGTCGCGGTCGGCATGGCGGACGAGGTCGTCGAGATCGACGTGGCCTCCCGCGAGATCGTCGCCCGCTTCTCCGTTCCCGGTCAGCCCCGCTGGCTGGGCCTTCACCCCAGCGGCAAGTCCCTGTACGTGGGCAGCGCCTTCGGTGGCACCTGGTCCCACGTGGACCTGGAAGAGGCGGTCGTGACCTCGTTCACGCCCCCCGAGCGCATCCGCCACCTGTTCGATCAGATGGACGGCTCCGAGAGCATCGTCTCCCTGACCCCGCGCATCACCGGTGACATCGGCGTGTCCCCGGACGGCGACTTCATCGTCGTGCCCGTGTTCTACGTCGACAACACCACCCCGGTCGAGGGCGACGAGGACGGACCCGCTCCCAACAGTGGCTACGCGTCGGGCCCCGGCGTCGGCAGGACCAACCCCAGCATCCTCATCGTCGGCACCGGCTCCGATGGCGGCCCCGAGGGTGGCTCCGAGCGCACCCTCTTCGCCCAGGCCCCGC
>CALATR010001132.1 GCA_937891875.1 uncultured Pseudomonadota bacterium
AAGCCGCACTCTCCAAGATCAACAGCAACCCGGACGGGTGCACCGACTGGCTCCGGGACGGTGTTCCGCTGGCCACGGTCCACCTCTCGGACGAGCGCGATCAGAGCCTGGACGACTGGTCCGACTACGTGAGCGCGTTCGAGAAGACCCACCGCGGGGTCCAGGTGAACGCCATTGGCGGCCCCCTGCCCTCGGGCTGCGGCGCCGCCCAGCCTGCCGAGGGCTACGCCGAGGCTGCCGAGGCCACCGGCGGCTACGTGCACAGCATCTGCACCACGGACTGGGACGCCACCTGGCAGGACGTCGTCCGCGGGCTGGATCTCGACCGGTCCTCCTACCTGCTCGAGCACGAGCCCGTCCCAGACACCATCGAGGTCGAGGTCGACGGCGCACCGGTCGCCGGCTGGACCTGGGATCCCGAGCGCGCACGCGTGCGCTTCCCCATGGCCGACGCGCCCCCTGCGGGGAGCACCGTCGAGATCACCTACACCACCTTGGCGACCTGCTCGGAGGGCACATGACCCGGACCCTGCTGACCCTGCTCCTGCTCACCGGCTGCCCCGCGGAGATCGCAGACCCGGGCGACACCGGCGACACCGGCGACACCGGCAACACCGCGTCGGAGGTCCCTTGCCTGACCGTGGACACCGAGCGCGTGGACTTCGGCGTCGTGCGGATCGACTCGGGGGCGGGTTCCGAGGGCGTCACCCTCGGCAATGACTGCCCGGGGATCCTCCAGATCGACAGCATCACCCTGGCCGGCGGTGGGGCCGCGGCGTTCTCGTTTCCTGGTCCGCCGCCGAGCCCACTCGCCGAGAGGGAGTCCACGACCCTCGCCCCCACGTTCTACCCAGACCGGATCGGGGAGTTCCAGGCGCGGGTGGACATCGCCTCGAACGACCCCGAGCAGCCCGTCGTCACGGTGGAGCTCACCGGGATCGGCGGAGCCGGCGCGATCGACGTCGACGACCCGGGCAGCTTCCGCGAGGTAGCGGTGGGCTGTAGTGACACGCTGAAGGTGACCATCCGCAATACCGGCAACCTGAACCTGAAGGTCACCGGCGCGACCGCCTTCACCGCGGCCGTCGAGGAGTTCACGCTGGAGCTGTCCGGCCCCGCGGGACAGCCGCCGCCCTTCGCCCTCGCCCCATTCGCCGAGTCCGGGGAGGAGGCGACCGCGACCCTCGCCTACGCGCCAGTCGACACGTTCGGGGACGACGTGTTCGTCACCATCACCTCGGACGACCCGTACGCGCCCGAGGTCGTCGTGAGCGTCGATGCCAGCGCCGTCAACCGGAGCCAGAAGTCCGAGCGCTTCGTCCAGCCAGCCGGCGTGTACAGCTTCACCCTCGCGGACACGCCGCTTCCCGGCACGCTGAGCGTCACCATCGACGGCATGGCGGTCAAGGAAGGCGTCGCGTACACCTTCGACAGCTCCACCAACGCGCTCGTCTTCAGCGACGGCTACCTGCCCGAGCGCGGCGGCTCGATCGTCGACGCCAAGTACCGAGTCGAGGTCGAGTGCGAGTGAGATGCACAAGGACGCCCCGCCCAGCCGTCCGGGTTCGCAAGC
>CALATR010001133.1 GCA_937891875.1 uncultured Pseudomonadota bacterium
GATGGAGAGGCCTCGGCCCTCGCCGCGATCCTCGTGGAGCGCGCGATCCAGCCCTGCGACGTACCCGAGGATAGGGAAGTGCGCTTCCGCCCCGGCAAGAAGGTCAAGACCGGCGACGCCTGCCTGGACCGGGCGCTGTCCGAGGTCGCGCTCGAGCCGGCGCCCAAGCGGATCACGGCGCAGCTGGTGGCGGGACCGGCGGTGGTCGTCGGCGCCCCAGGCAACGCCGTAGACATCCCGTATGGCACCTCGGCGACCGGCGCCCTGGACCTGCTCGACGCCGCACTCGCTGAGCAGCCTGCCGCCAACCAGGCCGTGCTGGTGTCTTCGGCCCTGAAGTGGCTGGCGCGACCGTGCGACCCCGACCCGGACGCCACCTCCCTCATCGCCGACCGGACCTGCCCGCCGCCGTGCCCGAACTTCCGCATCCGGACGGCCATGGGCCTCACCCACAAGTCGGACCGGGAGCTGGACGAGCTGGTCGGCGTGGAGTGCGCTGCGGACTGGCTGCCGGCCGACGTCGCCATGGCGGTGGGCTGGCGCGTGGTGGTCCGCACGACCATGCAGCTGCGAGCGGCCGAACGCACCCTCGATGAGCAGGGGCCCGACGACCTCGACGCACGGAAGGCGCACCTGCGCTCCCTGGTCGTGGACGCCCTGCGACAGACGGCACCGACCCTGCGTGCGGACTCCGGACGCTGGGAGCGGACCGAGGGTGTGATCGCCGCGCTGGCCCACCCGCACAGCCTCATCGAGGACATGCCCGCCAACCGGGCCAGGCTGTCCATGGCTCTCCTGCTCGAGGGCACGCCGGTGCTCGGCACCAACTGCCACAGCCTCATCAAGGCCGTGGTGACCGGCCCCCCCGAGTTTGCCGCGGTGGTGGTCCGAACACCGGGGATCCCGGTCGAGTGCCCCAACCCCTGCCAGCAGGAGCCCTGGCCGCGGCTGACCGGAGACCAGCTTCGTACCTGGGTGATCGGCCACTGTGACGCCGAGGCGCCCGACCCGGTGTTCTCGGCCGCCGAGCGCGAGGGCATGGCCGTCGAGTGGATCTCGCTGATCCGCGCCGCGACCAGCCAGGTGCAGCTCTGGGCCGAGCGGGAAGACACCCCGCGCGCCCGCCGGGCGTGGCAGGCCATCACCGAGCTGGCCCCATACCTGCTCGCCGATCCGGGGCTGTCGAAGGCCCAGCAGGCCGACCCCTCGCAGCTGGACATGACGCCGCGCTAGCGTGCGCCTACTTCGCGACCTGGATGACCAGCGCTACCCCCGCCCCGCCGGCCAGCCCGAGGGCCACGTAGGCGGCGTCGTTGCGGGTGCGCTTCAGCTTGGGCACGTCGGCGGGCTGGGTGTCGGCGCTGCCCATGCGCGCGTGGGAGGCGAGCGCGACCAGGCCAGAGACCGCAGCACCGGTGCCGAGGAGGGCGGCGACCAGGACCCAGCCGCTCGGTCCCTGGCGTTCGAACTCCAGATCTCCCTCACCGGGGAAGGGCTGGGGCGTGTGGGGCAGCGCGGGCTGCAGCCCCACGGGCAGGGGCTCCTGGTGGAAGGCCTCGACGCGCACGGCATCGTCCGCCTGGGCTGGCTGCGTCAGGAACAGGGCACACGTCGCCGCGACCACGAGGATCACCGCGCGGACGGTCGTGGACACGCGAAACAGGCTCGGCCAGGGACGTCGCATCACCCTCCAGGTGTCACGTCACGGACCCCGCGATAACGCGAAGGACGATGAAACACCGATGGACCTTGCCCGCCCTGCTCGTCCTGGCCGCACTGCCGGCCGGGGCCCACCCCTTTGCGAAGGAGACCTACAGCCTCTACAACGCCCTGCGCGTCGGTGAGGGCAAGGTCTCCGCGGTCGTCGTCCTGGAGGTGCCGCGGACGGTGGTGCTCGCCGACATCAAGGCCCGGATCGACGCCGGGGACGGCAAGCGCAAGGCCGTCAAGGACCACGACGACGCCCGCTTCGACAGCCTGTCCAAGGGGCTCACCCTCACCGTAGCCGGCAAGCCGGTCCAGGTCGACTGGCGCCCGCTCGCCACCCCGTCCAACGGCAAGGCCGTCGAGGACTTCTTCATGTACTGGGTCGGCGCGGAGATCCCGGTGGATCCGGCGTGGGGCGACACGGTCACGGTGCAGCTGGCGAACACCGCCTACGCCGAGGCGGACATGGTCTACAGCGGCACCGTGCAGGCACGCGGGGACTGGACCGTGACGAAGAGCAGCGCGGTGGACGTGCTGGGCGTCGATCCATCGAGCCTCGATCGCAACGACCCCAAGGCCTGGAGTGACGATCCGCGCCTGCGCACGGTCACCGGCACCTGGAAGCACTGACCCGGAGGCTCCGAGCCTAGGCGCGCTGCAGGCCCTGGGGATCGGCCGCGTCCGCCGTCTCACCCTGCAGCTCGCGCACGCCGGCGACCGGGTAGGGCACGCGGTGCACGAGGTAGCGGGCACCGGTCACGCGATCTTCCGCGACGACGGTCCCGTCTGCGTGGACCTCACAGGAGAGGCGACTGACCCAGTCCTCCCGCTCCAGGAGCTCCAGCGCCGTGCCGAGCGCAAACACCCAGTTCTCCGCATCGATGATGAGCGGGTCGTCCTCTTCGGGTCCGTAGACCGCATAGCGTTGGATGGTCGTGCTCACTGGGCGTGCCCCCGGCCAGAGGTACAGTCACCGATCCAACGCGCAGGGTCAATGAAACCTTGTCATCGAAGCGTCGATTGTCGTCCGCATCGGTGACCGGATGCTTCCGTCTTCGGGCACCGGGGGAAGCGGACCCGGCGCCGCGGGTTAGTGTCCGCGGCGACCTGGACTCGCTGCTCTCGCGACCACCCCAAGTGAGGATTTCATGCGCGCACCGAACACTTCCAGCTGGCACCGCCTCACCGGTGTGGCCCGTACGCTCGTCGGCGTCGTCGCGGCCCTGCTCTTCGTGGCCATGACCGTACTCCCCGCCTTCGCCGCCGATCCGGTGCCGGAGATGATCACCACCGGAACCGGCAAGAAGGTGGAGCTCCGCTTCAAGCCGCAGGTGGGCTCCACCCAGACCGTCGACTTCATCATGGCCATGTCCATGAAGATGGACGGTCCGATCCCGATGGACATGTCCCTGCCGGGCATGAAGCTGGGCATGCGCACCACCGTCACCGCGGTGGACCAGGGCACCGGCAACATCACCTACGATCTCGAGATCGTGGACGCGGGCGTCGAGGAGGGTGGTGACCCGATGATGGCCGGCATGATGGAGCAGCAGGTGCAGTCGATGGTCGGCACCAAGGCCACCATCGTCTCCGACGCCATGGGCAACACCGTGGACGCCAAGTTCACCCCGCCCCCCGGCGCCCCGCCCGACCTCGTCGCCAACCTCCAGAAGTCCATGGACGGCTCCAACGCCACCCTCCCCAAGGAGGCCGTGGGCATGGGCGCCAAGTGGAAGCTCACCCAGAGCATGGAGGAGAACGGCATCAAGGTGGACCAGGTGACCACCTACGAGGTGACCAGCCTGACCGACAAGGGCGTCACCCTGGCCGTCAACGTCGCCCAGCAGGGCAAGACCGGCCCCATGGAGGATCCGAGCCTCCCCCCCGGCGCCACCGCGACCATGGAGAAGTTCGAGGGTGCCGGCAAGGGCACGACCACCTTCGAGTTCGCCCACCCGATGGTGACCCAGGCCGAGATCGGCGTGGACATCGCCACCACCATGACCATGGAGATGGGCGGCCAGAAGCAGACCATGAACATGAACATGGGCATGCAGACCAAGATCAACCGCCGCTGACATGATCCGCCTCCAGGACGTCGACCTCGCCCCCGGCGGCGAAGACCTGCTCCTGGGGGCGACGACCCACATCCGGCCCGGTGAGCGGCTGGGTCTGGTGGGTCGCAACGGCAGCGGCAAGACGACGCTCCTCCGTGCGATTGTCGGCGAACGACCTGCCGACTCTGGCACGGTCGCCGTGCGTCCGGGGATCCGGGTGGGCTGGCTGCCCCAGCACGCCGTGGCCGGGTCCAGCAAGACCGTGTGGCAGGAAGCGGAGAGCGGGCTCGACCGGCTGAAGGCCCTCGAGGCCCGGGTCGAGCGGGCGACCGAGGCGGTCGCTGACGGAGAAGAGGGCGCCATCGAGCGGCTGGAGCGGGCGACCGAGGCGTTCCGGATCGCCGGCGGCTACGCCATCGAGGCCCGGATCGGCGAGGTCCTGCACGGGCTCGGCTTTGGTCCCGAGGCCTGGCACCAGCCCTGCGACACCTTCTCCGGCGGCTGGCAGATGCGGATCGCCCTGGCCCGGGTGCTGCTCTCCGAGCCCGACGTGCTGCTGCTCGACGAGCCCACCAACCACCTGGACCTGC
>CALATR010001134.1 GCA_937891875.1 uncultured Pseudomonadota bacterium
CCCCATCCCCCCGGTCCGGATCCTCGACGTGGGCGCGAGCATGGTGGAAGGTCCCGACCACTACGCGCCGCTGGTCGCCCGCGGCCTCGCCGAGGTCGTCGGCTTCGAGCCCGACGTGGCCCAGCACGCCACCCTCGAGGCGTCCGGACGCCCCCACTACCGCTATCTGCCCTACGCCCTGGGCGACGGCGGTGAAGCGGTGTTTCACATCGCGAACTTCCCAGGTTGCTCCTCGATCCTGCCGCCCAACAAGGCCGTGATCGACCGCTTCTCCGCCATCGGCGCCTCGCCCCCGGACGGCAACTTCGCGATCGTGCGCACCGAGCCTGTCCAGACCCGCCGCCTCGACGACCTGGCCGCCGAGACCGGCGCTCCCGACTACATCAAGCTCGACATCCAGGGCGCGGAGGTGACCGTGCTGACGAACGGCGTGGAGGCCCTGCGGTCCACCCTCGTCGTCGAGTCCGAGGTGCTCTTCGTCGCCCTGTACGAGGGCCAGGGCGACTTCGCCGATCTCACCGCCCTGCTCCGCGACCAGGGCTTCCAGCTCTACGAGCTCCGCGACGTGCGGCGCTGCTCGGTCGCCCCCTTCCTGGCCGAGATGAAGCCGTTTCCCAGCCGTGGTCAGTGGATGTGGGCCGACGCGGTCTACGTGCGCGCCTGGCACGACCTCTCCGGGTGGTCCGACGCCGAGCTGCTCAAGGCCGCAGCGATCCTGCACGAGGTCTACGAGGCCTACGATCTCGTGCACCACTTCCTGCTCGAGGTCCAGCTCCGCAGCGGCGAGCCCCTCTCCGACCGCTACCGCGCCGCGATGGCGGCCGATCCCAAGGTGCTCGCCGCCTGGCCGATGCTGGACGCGGCGTGGGCCAAGGCGCTGGCCCCCGAGCGCATCAAGGGGGCCATGGATGCTGTCCGACGCGCGGCCATCGCCCAGCGCGAGCAGGCCCGCACCGAGCAGATGCCCGAGCCGACCGGCTGAGCATCAGCCCTGGGTCGTCTTGTGGCCCTTGCGCATCCACTCCGAGGTCCCGCCCATGACGTTGATCGCGTCGTAGCCGGCCTGGCGCATGATCTGCGCCGCCCGGCGGCTGCGATTGCCGGAGTGGCAGATCACGTAGACCGGTGTGTCCTTGGGCAGACCCGCACCGGCCAGGCGGCCGGAGATCTCGGAGAGAGGCAGGTTCTCGGCCCGAGGCGCGCGCACGGCCTTGTACTCGCCCGGGGTGCGCACGTCCACCAGGCGGGCCTTCTTGTCCTTCTTCAGCTTCTGCTGAAGGTCGTCGACAGACAGCTCGGGCACCGGCTCGGGGGCCGCGAAGAGGTTCTTGAAGAAGTCGAGGAACGACATGGGAGCTCCGATGGCCGCGCGGGGCGGCGGTGACGGCTCCTGGAGAAGCAAGAAGCGCGCCAGCTGGATCGCCTCGATAGCACCGTCGGCGCGCGGTGTCGGATGCAACACCATTCCTTCAGCGAAACAGCGCTGAAACACGGAACGGGTGGTCGATCGGTCAGAAACCGTCCGGCTTCGGTGGATCTGCCTTGACGGTGGCGCCTGGGTCCCTATTGTGCGCGCCGCACGGAGAGAGGTGCGCCACCATGATCCAGGTCAGCCACCTGACGCGGTACTACGGGGACTTCCCCGCGCTGGACGACGTCTCCTTCGAGGTGCGTGAAGGCGAGATCATCGGCCTGCTGGGGCTCAACGGCGCCGGCAAGAGCACGACGCTGCAGATCCTGGCCGGGATCCTGCCCCCTTCCCGGGGACGCGTGACCTTCGATGGACAGGACGTCACGGACAACGCGGATCTGCTGAAGGCCAGGATCGGCTTTCTACCGGAAGAACCCCCGCTCTACCGTGACATGCGCGTCAGCGACTTCATCCTGTACTGCGCCAGCCTCAAGGGCATGTCCATGTCCCAGGCCCGCAGTCGCCTGCCCACCGTCCTCAAGCAGGTCGGGCTCGAAGCGCGCGCCAACCAGCTCATCAGCACCCTGTCCCACGGCTACAAGAAGCGCGTGGGCATCGCCATGGCGGTCATCCACGACCCGAAGCTGATCATCTTGGACGAGCCCATCTCCGGACTCGACCCCAAGCAGATCATCGAGCTTCGAACCGTGATCCGACGCCTGGGTGAGGGCCGGGCGGTGCTGCTGTCCAGCCACATCCTCTCGGAGATCGGCCGCACCTGCGATCGGCTGCTCTTCCTGGCGGACGGCAAGCTGGTCGCCCAGGGCACGCCGGCGGACTTCCTCCAGGTCATGGAGTCGGACCGCATGGTGCTCACCGTCCGCGGGGACGAGGCCGCCTTCCTGGCCTGGCTGCAACAGCACGAGCAGGTGCTCGAGGCGGACCTCATGGCATCCCCGGGCGACGGCCTGGCCCGCATCGCGCTCAAGCTCTCGGGCGACGTGCGCGAGACCCTGCTCCCCGAGGTCGCCGGCGCCGGCTTC
>CALATR010001135.1 GCA_937891875.1 uncultured Pseudomonadota bacterium
CGCGCCCGGCCCCGCCGACCAGCTCCGCAGCGATCGCCTCCTCCCGGACCCCGAGGCGCCGACCCAGGTACACCGACGCCACGGCGGCAAAGGTCATGATCCCCAGCCCGCCAAGCTCGATGAGGAAGAGGATCACGCCCTGGCCGAACAGGCTGAAGTCGACCGGGGTGTCGAGCACGATGAGGCCGGTGACGCAGGTCGCGCTGACCGCGGTGAACAGGGCGTCCAGGATGCCGATCCCGTGGCCCTGGGCGTCGGCGATGGGCAGGGCGAGCAGCAGGGCGCCGAACAGGCCCAGCGCGCCGAAGCTGGCCACCAGCAAGCGGGCCGGCGACAGCAGGATCTGGTCGAGCAGGTCGTCGGCACCCGCACCGTCGTACTCGGCGGGCAGGGCGAGCAGCACGATGCCGCACAGGATCAGCACCGGCAGGGTGAGACCGGCAGAGAGCGGCGTCCAAGCCGGCATCAGGGCCACGACGAGGGCGCTGGCGACCTGGAGCATGAGCCGGGTCTGGGGGGGCAGGGTGCGCTCGGGCGATGCGCCCGTGTCGAGCACCCCCAGGATCGCGGCGATGGTGACGACCAGGCCGACCGCAGGCTCGTCGAGGCGCTGCACGATGGCGCCGGCCGACAGGGCGACCAGCCCCAGGATCGCGAGGGGCAGGCCCAGGACGCTGGCCCGACGCAGGCGGTCGCCCCCCATGAACAGCACGGCGGCCGCGATGGCGGCGAGGGACCAGACGAGGCGCTGGTCCCCGCCGAGCGGGACCGAGCCGTCGGGCACGGGCCAGGCGAGCAAGAGTCCGACGCTCGCGCCGAGCAGCGACGGATGGAGCAGGACCAGGCGGCGCAACCAGCGCACAGACGTCGGCAGGGACCAGGTCTGGTTGGGCAAGCCACCCTCTGTGCTGGGAGGGCCGTAGTCTGCTGCGGCTGGCGAACGCTACTTCAGCGCGCGCCCGAGCACCATCATCGACGCCGCCCAGTCCACCGACTCGACCTTGGGGGCGATGGGGTCGAAGCCGTCCTGGGGGGCCGGTCCTACGACGGAGATCACCTCGTGCCCGACGCAGTCCTCGAGTGCCTCGGACACCTGATCCGCGGTGACGCCAGCCAGCCGATCCGGGTGGGCGGACAGGTCCTGCAGCGATGAGCCTTGCAGGGCGAAGCTGGCCAACCCCTGGGCGCGGGCCTGCCCGTCGGCGAGGTGGAACGCGTGGGCCAGGGAGGCGCGGACCCGGGCGGCGGCGAGCTCGTCGGCCGAGAGCCCGGTCCGGGTCGCCGCGATCACCCGCAGCAGCGTGGTCAGGTCGGACGAGGTGCGCTGCGGCGGGCTCGCGAGCTCGACCTCCAGCACGGCGACGCCGTCATCGACGGGGTCCACCGAGACCGAGACCACGACCAGGTCGGGCCGAAGACCCAGCTGGGTGTGCAGGGCGGCGCGGAGCACGTCCAGCGTGGGGCGTGATCCGGCGGTGAGCGCGGCCACCCGGCATGCGACCGTCGTGCGGGTCGTCGTGCCGAGGCTCGGGTAGATCCGCAGGGTCCGGTCGGGCAGGGGACCCGCGACCCGCGCGGGGCTTGCCTCCTCGGGTGGTTCGAGCCCGCGCCACTTGCCCAGGTACTTGTCGATCGGTCCCTTCAGCTGCGGCGCGGTGCCGTGGCTCGTGACGACCAGGATGCCGTTGTCCGCTCGGTAGGTGGCCCGCGCCTGGTCTCGGATGACGCCTCCGTTCACCTGCCGTGCGGCGTCGTAGCGATCCCACCAGGGCACGCCGGCGGGATGGTCCGGCAGCAGGGTCTGCCAGCGCTCGG
The DNA here is from genome assembly GCA_937891875.1 of uncultured Pseudomonadota bacterium. Taxonomy (GTDB): domain Bacteria; phylum Myxococcota_A; class UBA796; order UBA796; genus REDI01. Next base: position 1,816 of record CALATR010001135.1, read on the forward strand.
GGTCGGAGATGCGGCGAGGGTAGGGCGGGGGCGTCTTCTCGGGCTGGGTGCCGAGCATGTTGTCGATGGCGTACTCGATGTAGGTGCGCTGGTCCTCCTCGTGGAAGTCCGCGAACGGCACGTCCACGTCGTGGCGGACGAGCCAGGCCAGGGCGGGCAGGTTGGCGCTGGCCGCGCGTCCGTTCACGCCGACGGCGCTCTCCGTGCGGAAGCGGCTCGTCCAGCTGCCGCTGCGGTTCTCGACCAGGTGGGCCTGGTAGCCGTTGCGCGAGCCTCGCACCGCCGCCAGGGCCCGGTCGGCTCCGGTCTCGCGCTCGGCGCCGATGCCACCCTGCAGCAGCAGGCGCGCGTGGGCGACCGGCATGGTGCGCTTGTCCCGGGGATCGAGCCACACCCGGAGCCCTCCGTTCGTCGTGTGCTCCGTCACCGCGGAGACGTCGGGTCGGGCGAGCGGGCCGGGGTCGGCGGGGAGGGGGAAGGGCGGCTCGGCGGGCGCGGGCTCGCTGCTGCTGTTGACCTCCATGGGCACGAGGATGACGACTGCGACGCGATCTTCTGTGACGTGGTCCAGCGCCTTGCGGGTCATGTCCTTCGCGTCGAGGGTCACCGCCGCGTCCAGCGCCCAGGTCGCCTCGAACTTGCCGGTGAAGTGGGTCGACAGCGCGCGTGTGATCGAGGCGTAGCCGGACGCGTCATCCCATGCGGCGAGCTCCTGGGGCAGGTTGGCGACGCCGTGGAAGCCGGCGGAGCCGAACGCCAGGGCGATCTCCTCGGACTGCACCCGGTTGGGGATCCCGGTGACGAGGGCCTTGCTGACCCGCTCGGCGTAGGCCTCGCCGGGCAGGTCGAAGGAGCAGTGCAGCACGGAGGCCCGGGCCCCCACGTCGACGGCGCAGCCGCTGGTGAGCCAGGAGCGCTTGTGGCGCTCGGACAACAGCGGCGTGGCGCGGGAGCGCATGCGTGCGGAGATGACGTCGGCGAAGCGCTCCAGCCACTGGGCGTCGGGGTCGAAGCCGGCGGGCACGTGCCAGCCCAGGTGGACCTGGGTCACGCCGACCGGGGCCTCGACCGCCTGGGGCGGCCCCGGTGCGGGAGTCAGCTGCAGGGGCTCGCGGGTGTGGGCGCAGTCGGCCTTGCCGCGGAAGAGAGCGTCGGGGAACACCTCGCCGATCAGCTCGCCGAGCTCGCCCGCGTCGGTGGGGACGTCGCCCTCCAGGCGCAGGGTCATGTTCGAGGGCACGTGCCGGGCGGCGACCCAGGCCTGGGCGGACTCCAGGGAGAGCGCCTGCACGGCGCCGGGCAGGGCGAGCCAGTGCTCGGGGGTGTCCTCGGGGTACAGCCTGCGGCGCAGGGCGTGGCTGCCGGCGAGCCAGCCGTCGTCCTGCTGCTCGAACGCCCGGGTCTGCAGGGTGTCCCGTGTGCGGTCGAGGGTGTCCTCGTCGATGCCGGCGAGGGGGTCGGCCAGCCAGGCGCCCTCCCTGCGGAGCGCCTCGCGCAGCGATCCCGCCGGTGCGGTGCGAAAGGAGATGATCGCGTCCGGGTGGACCACGACCTCGCCCAGGGTGCCGATCTCCACGCCACCGAGCGGCTCGCCGTCCCCGGCGCGAGACCAGGGGCGCAGGCCGGCGATCGCCCACGCCGCGCCAGCGTGCGCCTCGCCCTCCGAGGCGAGTCCGCCCTCCACCACCGCGGCGATCCGCACCGTGCCGCTGCCGGGACGGTTCACGGCCACGACACGCAGCCCGCTGCCGAAGCACAGATCCGCCGCGTCGATCTCCCACGGCGAGATCGCGTTGTCGGCGCGTGGCGCCTTCGGAAATCCGGCGAGCGCCGCGTTCACCATCAGCATCCAGAGCATGTTCCCTCCCAGCCATTGGAGCCTACTCCACCGAACGCGCGACTCCGGGGAGGCTCTCTGCAGAACGCGGGTGAGGTGTACTCAACCTGTGGGTCAGGTGGGGGCATCGGGGTGGGGCTGGTCTTTGTTGCTCTCGATAATAGGCGAATTCCTGGCTGGGTTGGGTGTACTCAACGACGCATACGAAACCTGCTCGCGCGGGTTCGGCGCTCCGTTAGGTTTCCCGTGCAAGGAGACGCCATGCGAACCCCACTTCTCGTCACCCTGACCGCCGTGCTCGCCGCTGGCTGCGAGCCCACCACCGGCTCGGTGACCCCCGGTCCCGATGTCGCGTCCGATCGCCTGATCCTGGAGGTCGAGCCCGTCGACACCTTCGACATCGGGGCGAGCGTCAGCCGTGAGGAGGATGGCCGGTACACCGGCTTCGGGTCCGTCATGGTCGCCTTCGGCGAGGACTACCCGTCCAAGCTCACCATCCCGGCGCTCGACTGGTGGCAGGGGCGGTGCGGCTGGGAGGGGTCGCTCGAGATCGCGTCGGTCGAGACCGAGGACGCGGGTGTGGTGAAGGCGGTCGGAGTCGGCGAGGGGCTCGCCCTGGACGTGCAGGGACCGGGAGAGAGCCAGGTCCGGGTGCAGGGCACGTTCCACGGCGGCTGCACCTGGTGGGAGGGCGAGCACTTCGAGGTCGGGGACCTTCCGGTGGACGTGTCGATCACGGTGTCCGTGGTCGACCCCCCGTCGCTCGAGCTCTGGCGCGGGGTCGGGTGCGAGGAGGAGGGGCCGCCGACGCTCGTGATCGACGGTGGAGCCCCCACCTTCGGGGTCTCGCCGGTCACCGACGAAGGGGCGGTCGGCTATCTCTCCAACGCGGGTCCGGAGCGCCAGGTGCGGCTCGAGCTGGACCTGCCGGAGGGCATGACCGCGACCGCGACCGAGGGACAGGGCCTCCGCGGGGTCGCCTTCCACGGCGAGGGCGGCTCCGTGCCGATGATCGCGGCGGGCGAGGAGGTCGCGACCCTGGACGTGGTGCCCCTGTCCGAGGTCACCTCCATGGACGTGCGCTTCGTCCTTCCGTACGCCGACGGCGGCAGGCACGTGTTCCTGGAGGAGGGGGGCGGCTATCCCTGGCACAACGACGGGGTCCAGCGGACCCTCGTGGCCCTCTCGGCGGCAGACATCATGGTGGGGGACACCCGAGTCTGCAGCTCGGCCTCGCCGGACTGGTTCGACGTCACCTTCACACCCGAGGCGGAGCCCTACGAGGGCGAGGTGGCGGTCAGCGGGCCGGACTTCACCACG
>CALATR010001136.1 GCA_937891875.1 uncultured Pseudomonadota bacterium
GCACGGGCCGGGTGACGACCGTGCCCGCAGGCGTGCGACCGAGCATGCGCCGCGCCTCCTCGCCGACCGCCACCACGTCGCGGCCGCGGGGGCCGGAGTGGGTGGCGACGACGCTGGGCTGGTCGACGACCACGCCCTTGCCGCGCATGGCGAGGCGCGTGTTGGAGGTGCCCAGATCGACGACGAGATCTGCGGTCGCGCGTCGTCGGGTCGCTTCGAGCACGGGGACTCCCGGCGGGAACAGGGGCCGGTCAGCTGCCGTCGGCCGCCTTGTCCTCGGGCTTGAAGAAGCCGGTGGAGTTGTCGACCTCGGAGAACGGCTTGCCCATGATCTTGGCGTACTTCTCGGCGACGCCCTTCTGGGACTTGTTCTCCTTGAGGATCAGCACGCTGGACTGGTCGTTGCGGATGGCGCGGACCTCGAAGGTGCCGTTTCCGACGATGATGTGCTGCACCGCTGCGATGTCGCCAAACGCGGTCCGGTCCGTCTGCACGCCGCTGACGTACTGGGTCGTCGTGACGATGTAGCCCGAGCCGCCGTCCACCTGGATCTTCTGGTCCAGGGGGAACGTGGTGATGACGCCGAGGGTGACGGCGCCGACCACGCTCATGATGCCCAGGAAGCCGAGCAGCATGAGGGGCGCGTTGCTGGACGACTTGACCGGGGCAGCCGTGAAGTCGTGGAAGCACTCACGGCAGCGCTTGGCCACGCTGGGCACGTCCGCGCCACAGGAAGGGCAGGTCTTGTCGCTCACCGAGTGCCTCCGCTCCGGAACGACGGATATTTGCCCGATGGGCGCTCTGTGGTCAAGGCGGATGACGTAGGCTTCACCGCCCAGAACACGCTCTACGTCGGAATGCCCGCGCCGCAGGTGCTCCCTGGGCCGACGAGCATGGTGCAGAAGATGCGGTCAGGCGCTGGTTCGCAGCTGAAACGCGGCCCGGGCGAGCGGGGCGAGGAAGAGCGGGACCAGCAGTGCGGTGGGGCTCTTCGATCCGCGCTTGTTGTAGATCCGCCACGTCCTGGCGCCCTGCCTCAGCATGGCTCGCACGGTGACACGGCGCAGACCCATGTGCTCACCGAGCGCCTGCAGGTGGGGCTCGGGCAGGGCGGCGAGATCCTCCGCGTCGTACTTCGACAGGGGCAGGCCCTCGCTGGCGGCGCGGTCCAGGAGCGCATCGACGCACTTGTGGATGAGGCTGGAGCGGTCCAGCTCGGCGTCGAGCAGCACGTCCAGATCCACCGCCATCTCGGCGAGATCCTTCTCCGGCACCTGGTCGAGCAGGGCGAGCTCTTCGGGCATCAGGGTCACGGGCATGGCCTCCGGTAGCGAGCCGCTGGCTTGTCAGCCACTTCCTGGTGACCACGATCGGGCGGGAAGGTTCGTCCATGGTCGCAGATGTCGTTCGCTCGGGCGCCGAGCTGGTGCTCACTCCGTTCCTCGCCGCGGCGCGCTTCGCTCGCCGCCAGGCCTCCGGTCCGCGCTGCGTGCTGGAGGTCCCGGTCGAGATGCTGCCCGACGTGCGCGTGCGCACCCTGTGGCTCGAGCGGCTGCGGCGGGCGGCGGAGGATCCGGCGGTGGTGGCGCTCCTGCTGCGCCTCGACGGCTCGCCCGGGCGCTGGGCGGCCGCGGGGGACCTGCGCGCCACCCTGCAGGCCATCCGCGGCCAGGGCACGCGGGTCTACGCGGTGGTCGAGTCTCCGGGCACGGCGGCGGTGTACCTGGCCAGCGCCTGCGATCACGTCTTCATGCTGCCCACCGGTCAGCTGGGCCTGCTCGGCGTGGGCGCGGAGCTGACCTTCTTCGGAGCAGCGCTGGAGAAGATCGGGATCCAGGCGGACTTCGAGGCGGCCGGCGCGTACAAGTCCTTCGGGGAGGCCTACACCCGCTCCTTCGCCTCGCCCGCCAACCAGGAGGCGGTGAACGCGATCATCGGTGACCTGCAGGACCAGCTGGTGCGCGGCATCGCCGAGTCCCGCGCCATCGACGAGGCCCGGGTGCGCGAGGCGCTCGGCCTGGCGCCCCTGTCGGCCGAGGAGGCCATGGAGTACGGGCTGGTCGACACGCTGGCCTACGACGACGAGGTGCGCGACTGGCTCAAGGAGCACCACGGCGAGGGGATCCGCATGCTGGAGCTCGCCAAGTGGGCGCGGATCGACACCGCCATCGAGCGCATGGAGGAGGCGGCGCGGGGCGGCAAGCGCGTCGCGGTGGTCTACCTCGACGGGCCCATCGTCATGGAGGAGGGCGGCCGGGGCACGGCCATCCGCGCGCGCAAGGTGGCGGAGGTGCTGCGCAAGCTGCGGGCGGAGCCGCGGGTCGCCGCGGTGGTGCTCCACGTGAACAGCCCGGGCGGAAGTGCGCTTGCGAGCGATGTGATCTGGCGCGAGGTCCAGCTGCTCGACGAGGAGAAGCCCGTCGTCGCCTGCTTCGAGGACGTGGCGGCCAGCGGCGGGTTCTACCTGGCGGCGCCGGCGCGGGAGATCGTCGTGCGCCGGGGCACGCTCACCGGGTCCATCGGCGTGTTCGGCGGCAAGCTGGTGGTCGTCGAGGGGCTGCGCAGGCTCGGCGTGCACGCCCAGGAGCTCGGCGGCTCGCCCAACGCCCACGTCTACTCGCCCATGCGGCCGTTCACCCCGGCCCAGCGGGAGCGCTTCAAGGGCATGCTCCAGCGCACCTACGACGGCTTCGTCGAGCGCGTGGCGCGCGGGCGGCGGGCCGCGGTGGAGGAGATCGAGCCGCACTGTCGGGGGCGGGTCTGGACCGGCGAGGCCGCGCTGGAGCGCGGTCTGGTCGACAGCCTCGGCGGGCTCGAGGACGCGATCGAGCGCGCCCGGGTGCTCGCCGAGGCCCCCGGGGCGAGCCGGCTGGACGTCAACACCCTGCCGCGGCGCTCGGTGCTGCAGTGGGCGGTCGCGCGCGCCCTGCCCAGCGCCGCGCGCACGAGCCTGCCGCTCGGGCTGACCGCCCTCGCGCGACTCCTCCCTGAGGGCGTACTGGACGACATCGGCGTGCTGATGGAGCACCCGGAACAGGCGATGGCGATGCTGCCATTTCAGGTTCGCGCGCGCTGAGCCGATGGCTCCTGTATGGGAGCCGATCTGCCCAACGATCCCGCCCTGTGGGGCCGGATCATCGATGTCTCACCGGACGCGCTGCTGGTCTACGGACTCACGCGCGACCGTCGGGGTCGCGTGGCGGCCTTTCGTCCGCGCCTGAGCAACGTGGCGGCCCAGTCCCTGCTCGCCGATCCCCGCACCGCCGAGCTGCGCACCATGCTGCCCGAGTGCGCGACCGAGGATCTCTTCGCCGAGTACGCCGCCGTCGCGACCAGCGGGGCGGCGTGGTCGTTCGACAAGGTCGTCCGCGATGCCGACGGCAGCGTGCAGCTGGCGCTGGAGGTCGAGGTCCGCCTCGTCCGCGACGAGACCGTCATGCTGCGGATCAGCGATGTCACCCGCCGCTTCCGCATGGCCGACACCTTCAAGCTCGAGGCGGAGCGGCTGCGCCTGCTCGCCCGCCGCAGCCGGGATGTGCTCCTGCTGGTCCAGCCCGGCGGCGAGATCGCCTGGGCGTCCGACTCGGTCGACCAGGTCCTGGGGCGTGACGCCGAGGATCTCGTTGGCAAGAGCGTGATCGGGCTGGTCCACGAGGAGCACCAGGCCGCGCTCCTGGACAAGGACCGCGCCTTCCGCCGCACCGGGATCCTGCGCCTGCGCGGCGCGGGCGAGCCCGAGCGCTGGCTCGAGCTGGCGGTCGAGGATCGCGAGACCCACCGTCTCGTCGTCATGCGGGACGTCACCTCGGTGCGCCAGCTGGAGAACACGGTCGCCGAGCTGACCGGCAGCGCGGGTCTGCCCGGTGTGGTCGTCCGGCGCACCTTCATCGAGCAGCTCGTCAAGGAGGTCGCCCGCCGGCGCCGCTACGGCCGCTCGGTCAGCGTGGTCGCCCTCGCCATGGACGGTCGGACCATCCTGCGCAACGCCGGCCAGCTCGACGAGGCCCACCGCACCCTCGCCGCGTCCGCCCTCTCGGTGCTCCGCGTCGCGGACGTGCTCGGTGCCTGGAGCGACGACGTCTTCGTCATGCTGCTCCCCGAGACGCCGGTCCAGGGCGCCCTGCGCGCCTGCCAGCGCCTCAACGAGGAGCTCGCCCAGTACCCGCTGCCGATGAAGCACACGCACACCCTGTCGGTGTCGGCGGCAGCCACCACGGTCGACTTCGACGACGACGCTCGCACCGTGCTCAAGCGCGCGCTGCGAGGCCTGTCCACCCTGCGGAAGAACGGGCCTGGAAGCGTCGGTCTCGCGGAGTACAAGGCGGCGGCCTAGCGACCGCTCAGCCCTCGGGCGCGTCGCCGTACACGTGGCGGTAGGCCATGACCACGCCGAGGACCTTGCGCACGTAGCGACGGGTCTCGGTGTAGCCGATCTGCTCGGCGAAGTGGTCGAACTCCGGCTTGCCGCCCAGCCCCTCGACCCAGCGCGCGACCGCGGTCTCCCCGCCGTTGTAGGCGGCGATGGCGGCGACGATGTCCGGGCCGTCGAGCACATCGCCCAGGGCCTGCTGCTTCGTGCCCAGCTCCGCGACCCCGAGGCTCGCGTTGTAGGGCGCGCTGAACAGCATGTCCGGGTGGTAGGGACGCTCGCCGTACAGGGTGCGGTGCAGGCCCTCCGCCTCGACCGGCATGAGCTGCATGAGGCCGCGGGCGCCCGCGATGGAGACCACGCTGGGGTCGAGGGCGGACTCGGTGGTCATGATGCCGTAGGGGACGAGATCGGGCACGCCGAAGCGCTCCGCTGTCCGGTGCACGACCGACGCGGCCGGGCGCGGGTAGCAGGCCTGCTGGGCCACCGGATCGCCGCCCTTCCAGGGGGCCACGCAGTAGGGCCGGGCGATGCGCTGGCCGTCCTGGTACGCGCCGGTCTCGATGAGGGCCCAGGCCAGGGCGAGCTTGGACTGCCGGTCGGTGGCGCGGCTGGCGAGCGGGCGCAGCTCCTCCCGGGCGAGGTCCTGCAGGCCGATCGCGAGCAGGGCGTCCGAGCGCGCGACCTCCGGGCGCGAGGCCAGGGCGGCGGGCCAGGCCGGGCGCTCGGCGACGGGACGGGCGGGGTGCACCGCGTCCAGGCGCTCGGCGGCGAACCAGGCATACCCGGACGTCGGGTAGCGGGAGAGCACCTGGGTGAGACCGTCGCGCTCGGCGTCGGCATTGCCCTTGCGACCTTCACTTCGGGCGGTCCAGTACAGGGTGCCCGGCACCAGCGACGAGCTGGGTCGGGCGGCGCGCAGGCGGGCCCACGCGGCGCGGGCGTCCTCGTCGCGGCCCTCGGTGAACGCCCCCCAGCCCATCCACCACAGGGCCTCGTCGGTGTGCGAGCTGCGGGGGTAGGCCTTCAGGTGGCGCTCGAACTCGGCGGTCGCCTCGGCCCACTCGCCCTTGTCCGCGTGCAGGTAGCCGAGCTTGTACGACGCGGTGTCGGCCTTGTCGTCGCCGGGGTGGGTCGCCATGAGCCGCTTGTAGATGACCGCGGCGGTGTCGTAGTCGCCGGTGCGGCTGGTCGCGAGCGCGTAGTGGAAGAGCTGGCTGGGGCTGCCCGACGCCTCGGCCGGCGCGCCGAGTGCCTTGCGATACCAGGCGACCGAGGCCGGATAGTCGCGACCGCGGAAGCAGGCCCAGGCCATCTGGAGCGGGCCTGCGGGATCGACCTCGTGCAGCTTGCGGAGCAGGACGAGGGCCTCGTCGTAGCGGTGGGCGCCCATGAGGGCATCGAGGCGCCGGCGCACGAGGACCCGGTCCTCCTCGGTGTCGAAGCGGGGCACGGGGTGGCCGAGCTCGTCGAGCTCGGCGGCGGCCTTGTCGGACCACGGACCGCGCACGCTCATGAACCAGACCGCGCGGAACGTGCCGACGGCGGCCGCGGTGTCGCCCCGATCCCGTCCGCCGATCGCGAGCCAGTAGCGGGCCTCGTCGCCCACGTCGGTGGACAGGAGAGCGCGCAGGTCGGGCCGGGCGTCCAGGGAGCGACCGAGGGCGATGAGGGCCTGGCCGCGGATGAGGCGCAGGCGCAGCCCCTCGGCGCCGGGCAGGGTGTGGCCCTCCGTCGCCGCGAGCGCCTCCTCCGGACGGCCGAGGTCGAGCAGGGCCTGGGCGCGCACCCGGGCGGCGACATCGCCGTAGACGCCCTCGGTGACCTGGGCAAGGGTGTCGGCGGCCGCAGCGGGCTCACCCAGGATCACCTGGCAGCGTCCGCGGACCAGGCGCGCGCCGGGATCGGTCAGACCCTCGGTTCGGGCGATCACGGTCGAGCAGTCCCCGGTGGCGACGGCGTCGCGCA
>CALATR010001137.1 GCA_937891875.1 uncultured Pseudomonadota bacterium
CCTCATCGCCGCCCTCCCGTCCCACGGACCGAGTGCCGCGCCGTCGCGCTACTACCCTGGAGGAACCTCCGATCTAGAGGAACCGGAACGCGTGGGGCCTCCGTCAGATCTCCGGGGCTCGGCTCCTCCGTGGTGAAGACCGCCACACGAAGCTCGGACACCGTTGGCGGCGAAGCCCCACCGACGGCCGCACCCTTCAGACCTCTTCGACGCTCAGACCTCTTCCACGCTCAGACCTCTTCCAAGGTCTCCGGCTCGTCCACGAAGGGCACGTCGAACACGACCTCGTCGTCCTGCATCGTCGCGTGCAGGGTCCGCCTTCCCTGCGGGTCTCCGGCCAGGAGCAGGCCGCCGAGGGGCTCGCCGACGAGGGTGTCGATGGCTCGGATGGCCGGGCGGGCGCCGTACTGTGGGTCCTGGTTCTGGGCGATGCAGGCCTCGACGACGCTGTCGTCCCAGGTGAGCACCACGTTGGCCTCGAGCGCGCGGCCGGCGAGGCGGCCGAGGTGGAGCTCCACGACGTCGCGCAGGCTGGCCTCGTCGAGGGCGCCGAAGGGCACGATGTCGTCGATGCGGTTGACCAGCTCGGGGCGGAAGCGCTTCTTGACCTGCTCGAGGAGCACGCTCTGGTCGAGCCCCTTGCGGGTGCCGCCGAAGCCCATGCGACCCTTGAGCGCCGCCTCGGTGCCGGCGTTGCTGGTCAGGATGAACAGCGCCTCGCGGGCGTCGACCTCGCGGCCTTCTGCGTCGGTGACGTGGCCCTCGTCGAAGAGCGACAGGAAGAGCGTCTGCACCTCGGGGTGGGCCTTCTCGAACTCGTCGAGCAGGACGACCGCGTAGGGACGGCGACGCAGCTTGCCGGTGAGCTGACCGGGCTCGCCGTGGCCGGCGTAGCCGGGGGGCGCCCCGATGAGCCGGCTCATGGTGAACTTGTCGGCGAACTCGCTCATGTCGAAGCGGACGAAGGCGTTGCCCTCGGGGAAGAGGTGGTCGGCCAGCTGGCGGGCGAGCTCGGTCTTGCCGACGCCGCTCGGGCCGACGAAGAGGAAGACGCCGCGCGGACGCCGGGGATCGCGCAGGCCGCTGCGGGCGAGGCGCACGGTGCGGGCGAGGCGCTCGACGGCGACCCGCTGACCCTTGACCTTCTCCTCCAGCGCGTCCTCGAGGTGGACCAGGCGCTCGCGCTCCTCGGCGGAGAGCTGACCCGCGGGGATGCCGGTGCGCTCGGAGAGCACGAGGGCGACCACGGTGGAGGTGACGACGGGCTGGCCGCCCAGGCTGGCCTCGGCCGCGGCCTCGTCGAGCAGGTCGAGCGCCTTGTCGGGCAGGCGACGATCGGGCAGGAAGCGGACCGACAGGCGCACGCAGGCGCGCAGGGCCGCGTCATCGATCTCGACGCCGTGGTGATCGGCGTAGCGGTGGCTCACCCGGCGCAGCAGCTCGAGCGCGTCCTCCGGGCTGGGCTCCTCGATGTTGACCGGCTGGAAGCGTCGCTCCAACGCCGAGTCCGACTCGATGTGCTTGCGATACTCGGCGACGGTGGTGGCGCCGATGATGGTGATCTCGCCGCGGGCGAGGGCGGGCTTGAGGATGTTGGCCGCATCCAGCGAGCCACCCTCCGTGCGCCCGGCGCCGACCAGGGTGTGGATCTCATCGATGAAGAGCACGGTTCCGGTGTTCTCCCGCGCCTCCTCGACGATCTTCTTGAGGCGGTCCTCGAAGGTGCCGCGGTACTTGGTGCCGGCGACGAGGGTGCCCATCGACAGCTCGATGATCCGCAGGTCGGTGAGGCGCTCGGGGACCTCGTCGCTGACCAGGACCTGGGCGAGGCCCTCGACGACGGCGGTCTTGCCGACGCCGGGATCGCCGATGAGCAGCGGGTTCGCCTTCTGCCGGCGGACCAGGGTCTTCATGACGGCGCGGATCTCGGACTGACGGCCGATCACCTCGCCGAGGTCGCCCGCCCGGGCGAGGGCGGTCAGATCGCGGCCCTGCTCGTCGAGGGTGGGCGTGGTGCTCTGCTCGTCCTCGTCGACCTCGGTCCGGGTGGACTCCTCGGTCGTGCGCGGCTTGACGCCGAGGCGGCGCAGCTGGGCCTCGCAGAACGCCTTGCCGTCCAGGGCGAACTGGGACTGGGAGTCGATGTCGACGGCCTGATCCCACAGGGGCAGGGCCTCGGAGAAGCGGTGCAGGGCGTTGAGGCTCGCGGCCTTGCCCTGTATGGCGAAGGCGTGGCGCGGCTCCTGGGCGAGTGCCCGGTCGAACCAGCCCAGCGACTCCTGGTACTGGCCGAGCATGCGCATGCACTCGGCGCGGCCGGCGAGCGCGTAGAGGTAGTCGGGGCGCAGGGCGAGGGCGCGGTCGTACGCGCTGATCGCGTCGCGGTAGCGCTCGGCCTTGCGGTGGGCCTCACCGATGTTGGTGGCGGCCTGGTAGCTGCTGCCGTCCAGGGCGAGACAGCGCTCGTACGCCTCGATCGCCTCGTCGAAGCGGCGCTGGTCCTCCAGCACGATCCCCAGGCGCAGGGCAGCCTCGGCAAAGGACGGGTCGAGCGTCAGCGCCTCGCGGTAGGCCTCGACGGCCGCCTCCCGGTCGCCGGACTTCTGGCGCGACCGGCCCCGCTCGAGGGCGGCGCGGGCAGCCATCTCGTCCGAGGTCTGGCGGCGATCGCGGGCGGAGCGAGCCAGACAGTGGGCCAGCCCCCGCTTCACGAAGCTGCTGTTGGGGTTCTCCTCGCGGGCAGACAGCCACAGCGGGCGGGCCTCGGCGTACCGATGCAGCGCGTTGAGCGCCGCGGCCTTGCCACACAGGCTGAAGTAGTGACGGGGCTTCTCGGCCAGCACGCGGTCGAACGCCTCGAGCGCGTCCTCGAACCGGCCCATGAGGCGCAGGGTCTCGGCGCGGCCGGCCAGGATCCGGAGGTCGGACGGGGCCAGCTCGGCGGCATCGGCGTAGGCCTCGAGCGCCTTGGGCAGGTCGTTGTGCTTGCGCAGGCAGTCGCCACGGTGCACGGCGGCCTCGACGTGGTCGGACTGGCGCACCATGCAGGCCTCGAAGGCGCGCACGGCCTGCGGGTACTGGCGCTCCTCCTGCCAGGCCACGCCCTGCAGGAACCAGGGCTCGTGCCAGTCAGGATCGATGTCGGCGGCCTTGCGCAGGGCACGAATGGCCTCGCGGTAGCGGCCCTGCTGCAGGTAGGCACGGCCCATGTCGAGGTGGGCGCGGGCCCGGGAGC
>CALATR010001138.1 GCA_937891875.1 uncultured Pseudomonadota bacterium
CGCGGGTTCAAGCTGGAGAATGGTCTCTAGGACCGAGTCTCAATCGAACTCCGCGCCTCCCCCCGACCTTTGACACCTAGCAGTCCTGGAAGACACAAGTCTCCAGTCCCCAGTCCAAGAGTAGCGTCGGCACCGCAAGCGGAGTGGTGCACTTCGCACGTCGAGAGTGTCCGATTCAGCGCCGGCAGCGCTCGAAACACCGCGGCTGGGAGTGACCCCGGCGCAGTCGCGCACCGGGATGCCAAGACCACCGGGGCGCTGTGGGACTGGAGACTGGAGACTGGAGACTGGAGACCGGGCAGAGGCATCCCCCGCTCGCAGCAACGCGACTCCTCGCCAGACGATCCGGACCCGCCACTCCCTCGCCTGCAGGCCAGCGAGTCCCTACACGAACTGCCCCAGCCACCGGATCCCGTACGCCACCCCGATCCCCAGGTAGTTCCCCACCGCGAGCCCGACGAGTCCGGTGGTGACGCCGCTGACGATGATCTCGCGGTTCTTCAGTGCCCGCGCCACTGGCGGCACGAAGGGGGGACCGTAGAGCGCGGCGACCGAGGTGATGATCGTGGTGTCGCGATCGATCCGGAACAGGGCGGACAGGGCCACGTGCAGGCCGACCGAGCCCAGCACCACCAGGGTCGTGAACGCGATGAGGAAGACCTCGGCGCCGGCGAGGCGGGTGAGGGTCGCGAGGGAGCCGACCGCGACACAGAATACGAGGAGCAGGTAGTCACCGGTCTCATACAGGCCCTTCAGCCTGCGGAGCGGGCCGACGAAGGACAGGGCGATGGCGAGGGTGGTGGCCGTGAGGATGGCGATGGACGTCTTGTTGTCGTCCACACCCTGGCCGACGTCCTGCCAGCCCTGGGGCAGCTGGGGGACCAGCTCCGGCGTGAGCGCGATGATCGCCAGCGGGATCGCCGAGACCATCAGCGCGGCTCCGATGCTGATCAGGACGTCCTTGACCGTGATCCTCCCCCCCCTGGCCTGGCCGATCTCGTTGACGTCGGCGGCCTCGGCGTGCGCTTCGTCGGGGTCGTCCTCCGCCTTCTTGAACGGCGGCAGGACCCAGGCGAACACGCGCCCGCCCACGGCGAGCAGGACCAGGAACCACAGCCCGGTCACGATGACGTCGGAGGTGTGCACGACGCCCCAGGTCACCGCGTCCACGTCCATGGCCTTGGCGACCGCCGCGAGGTTGACCGTGCCCCCGGTGTAGACGCCCACCAGCATGCCGGCGACGTCGGGCAGCTCGTCGGAGAAGCTCTTGAACGCGAGCGCTGCGGTGGTCGACACGACGACGACCGAGACCATCGCGAGGAAGGCGGACAGGATGGTCACCGGAGCCAGCCGGAGCCAGCGCACGAAGTCGGTCGACAGCAGGAGCAGGCTCAGGGCCAGGATGACGCCGAGTCCGGCGATGGTCTCGGTGAGCTGCTCCGCCGGAGCGAGTTCCCCGGGCTCCATGACCGCGTTGGGATCGACCCCGTATGTGTCGAGGCCGGCGATGTTCCCGAAGACGATGCCCAGCACGTAGCAGAGCACCACCGGGCTGATGGCGTCGAGCACCTTCGACCGAGAGCAGCCGAACAACACGAGGCCGGGCATTCCCAGGAAGAACACCACCTGGACCACCGAGATCAACGCGTCCATCCAGCCTCCGTGCGCGCGAGCCTACTGCACGGAGCCCAGTCCAGGTCACTTCAGCCCATCTGGAGGTGATCGGCGCTCACTGCCGGGAGCGCTTGTAGCCCGCGTCCCACGCCTCCCCTTCCGAGCAGAACCACATGCCCCCCTTGCTCGGGTCGACCACGGTGTTCGCGTAGTACCGGCTGTTCGTGTTGTAGAAGATCTTGCGGCCGTCCTCGAGCACCGCGCCCTTGATGAGGCCGTGCCCCTCCTCCTTGGGCACGACCCGGTGGGGCGGCAGGGCGGGCATGGGGGGCGGGTTGGGCCCGCAGCCCGGATCCTCTGCGTCGGCGAGGTGGTCGTAGTCGTTGTCGACCCCGTCTCGGCATGCCTGGGGGCTGTCCTGGCTCTCCGGGTCGGGCCGGCCCTCGAGCCAGCGGTCGTCGATCGCGCGCCAGAGCTTGTCGAAGCCCTGATCGAAGACCTTGCCCAGCCGCCTGCTGTGCAGCACGATCGTGTTCTCGTCGTTGCTGCGGGTGCCCGCGCTGGTCCAGTTCATCGAGCCCAC
>CALATR010001139.1 GCA_937891875.1 uncultured Pseudomonadota bacterium
CTGGGGCTCCATGCGATGCCGAGGCGCATGGGTCGGCGCTCCGTTGACCGCGCGCCCGGCTACGAGTCGGCCTTCACCGGCGGCGCCGCGGGCGTGAGCATCTGGTAGACCCAGCCGATCCCCGCTCCGAGCACCCACGCGAGGACGGTCCAGGCGACGAGCCCGGCGCAGAAGCTCCAGAACGAGAGGCTCCACTCCGCAGCGGACAGGTCCGCGTGCAGCATTTGTCCCGTGACCGACATCGCGGGACCGGGAGCGAGAACGACGAAGGCGGCGCAGACGGCCCAGAGGACCGCAGCGCTGACGGCAGCGGCGTTGGCGAGTCGAACCGGGTGAAGTGTGGTCACGGAGGCCTCCCTACTTGGAATTGATTTGGCGTGCGCCCGAATGTGTGCAAGCTCCGTGCCGTTCATGACGGACGCTTGAGACGGCGTCCCGGAAAGGGGTTGTGGACGAGCTCCATGTCGGCCACCTTGTCGATGGTTCCGCCGACGACCTCGCCGCAGCGCTCCTCACACACGAGCGTGAGCGCTCGCATCAGATCCCCGCGAGTGACGATACCGACGAGATGACCGTCAACGACGACTGGCAGACGCCGCAGGCCGGTACGCTGGAGCCGGTCGGCAATAGCGAAAAGGTCAGCATCGGGGCTGACAGTCTCGACCTGCTTGGACATGAGCTGTTCGACCGTGTCCGCCGGGCCGCCGGAGAACGCTGCTGCAGCGAGGCCGCGAATGAGATCCGAACCCGACACGACGCCGACCAGGGTCCCGCCGCTGTCGATGACCGGAGCCCCGGAGAAGCCGCGCCTGGACAGAGCGCGCGACGCTTGGCGCGCCAGCATGTCGGGCCGAAGGCTGTACACGGTGGTTGTCATGATGTCGGACGCTGTCCGGAGGGTAGCGTCTCGGTCCATGGGGCCTCCTGAAAGGACTGGGGTGGTTCTCACGTGTCCTGGATCGCTTGTCTTCCGAAGTTCGTGGCGTGGTACAAGCCGCGGTTCCGCGCGGCGCGTGCCAGCGAACACCGTCTCCGGTCGCACGGCGGTCAGCGATCCAGCCTGAGTAGCCGGGCGTTGATCGCGACAATGATTGTGCTGGCCGACATGAGCACCGCGCCGATTGCGGGGCTGAGCACAATCCCCCACGGGAACAAGACACCCGCAGCGAGGGGGATGGCCACGGCGTTGTACCCGGTGGCCCAGAACAGGTTCTGGACCATCTTGCGATACGTGTTCCGGGCAAGCTCGATCAGTGCTGCGACATCTTCTGGATTGTTGCTCACCAGCACGATGTCGGCCGTCTCAACGGCCACGTCGGTGCCGGCTCCCACCGCGATGCCGACATCGGCTCGCGCGAGGGCCGGGGCGTCGTTCACTCCGTCGCCGGTCATCGCGACCACCAGCCCCCGGCTCTGGATCTCACGGACCTTCGCCTCCTTCTCGTGAGGGAGCACCTCCGCGAAGTACTCGTCCAGCCCGATCTCGTCGGCGACCGCCTTGGCGACCTGGCCGTTGTCGCCGGTGAGCATCATGCACCGGATCCCCATCGCCTTGAACCGGGCGATCGCGGCCTTCGACTCGGGGCGGATGATGTCGGCGAGGGCGATCGCACCGCTCAGGCGGCCGTCGATGACAGCGTACACCACGGTCTTGCCCTGCGAGAGGACCGCGTCGACCCGTGGATCGTCGGTCGAGAGGTCGTGCTCCCGCAGGTAGCCGGGGCTGACGATGGCCACGTCGTGGCCGTCGACGCGCGCCTGGGCGCCCTTGCCCGTGATCGCCTGGAAGTCGGACACCTCGAGCCCCCCCTCCGACGAGCGGACGATGCCCTGGGCGATCGGGTGCTCGGACTCCGCC
>CALATR010001140.1 GCA_937891875.1 uncultured Pseudomonadota bacterium
GGCCAGACGATCATCGCGTTCGATGACGAGGACGACGAGGACTTCTAGGCCGTGAGGCACCCACGCGATCCTGCGCCGGGGAGACTGCTGCGAGCGGCGGTCCTCGGCGTGTTGCTGTGTGCCTGCACCACGCCGCCCGACGGCCTCGGCCTGACCGGGGACGGCGCCAGCTCGCCCTTCCCGAGCCGCGAGAGCCTGGACGAGGACGGCTACGTCGATGTCAGCGCCGCTCTGTCCGACATCGACGTGGACCTGCCCACCGATCGGGTGCGCTGGCGGCGGGGCTTCAGCCCGGCCCAGCTCTTCGTCGTCCGCCTGGACGGCGTCGACGCGAGCGCGCTCCCGGAGTGGCGGAACCCGGACCCCAGCCAGTCCAGCGTGTTCCTGGTGGACCTCACCAGCGGGCTGCAGCTGCCGGCCATGGCCGAGCTCGACGCCTACCCGGACCAGGCCGACCCCGCGCTGCTGATCCGCCCGCTACAAGGCCTGATTCCCGGCCACGACGTCGCCGTGGTCATCACCACCGACGTGGCTCCCCGCCCGGAGCGGTTCGACGCGCTCGCCCGCGGCAAGGGACCGACGGAGCTTTCGCGGGAGACCCGAGAGCTCCTCGATGACCTGGAGGATTACGGCGTCGATCCGGACGGCGTGGCGCTGGCGTGGTCGGTGCCCATCGAGGACGGGCTCGTCCCCCTCCGCAGCGCGCTGGACGTCCGGGACGCCGCCGACGTCAGCTGGTCCTTCGACGACGTGCGCACAGGCGAGGACGCAGACCCCCAGGCCTGGCGCAGCGCGGGGGGGACCCTGACGGTCACCGGCGTGCTCGGCGAGGACGGCATGCTGGCCCTGGACTCCGCCACGGGCTCGGTCTCGCGCACCGGCACCTGGGAGACGGACCTGTTCGTGCCCATCCCGGAAGGGGTGGAGGACGCGCCCGCCGGCAGCGTGCCCGTGGTCATCTTCGGCCACGGCATCTTCGGGAGCCCCGATCGCTACTTCAACAGCGAGAGCGGCGACGCCGTGCCGAGCATCGCCCGCGACGGTGGGGTCATCCTGGTAGGCATCCCCTGGCGCGGCCTGTCCCGCGCGGACCTCGGCCTGGCCGCCGGGGTCGCGGCGGACATCGGCACCATTCCCGAGCTCACCGGGCGGCTCGCCCAGTCCCAGGTCGCCATCCGCCAGCTGGCCGAGGCCATCCGCGGGGGCGATCTCCTGGATGCTCCGATCTTCCAGGGGGCAAGCGGACAGTCGCTGCCCAGCCGCGAGCGCCTGTCCTACTTCGGCATCTCGCTCGGCGGCATCGAGGGCACGCTGTTCACGGGCCTCGGCGCGCCGGTCGATCAGTCCGTGCTGCACGTGCCCGGCTCCATGTGGAGCACCATGCTGGAGCGCTCCAGCAACTTCACCCTGCTCGAGGGCCCGCTGGTCGTGCGCGTGACCGATCCCTGGGATCGCCAGCGCCTGTACGCGTGGACCCAGCTGCACTGGGATCAGGCAGACCCGATGTGCGCCGCGGTCACCTGGCCGGCGGACGCTGCTCCGATCCTGCTCCAGGAATCGCTCCACGACGAGCAGGTGCCCAACCTGACCACCCGCGCGATGGCGCGCACGCTGCACCTGGGTCGGGCCGGCCTGGTCACCGAGCCAGCCTGGGGCATCGAGTCGATCCCGACGCCCACCGAGCCCGGCACCTCTGCCTGGGTGCAGCACGATCCCGAGAAGCCCGCGCCGGAGGACTCGAACCGGCCGGCCGAGGTGACGCTGGCCCACGACACGCCGCGCCACTGGCCCGCAGTGCAGACCCAGATCCTGCGCTTCCTCGACGATGCCGTGGTCGAGCACCCCTGCGGCGACGCCCCCTGCACCGCGTCCACCGCGGGCGAGTAGGCGCCGGGCCGTACGCAGACGACAGTACGGTGTGTTGTGGACGGCATCATCGGGGCCGGTGAGGGGAGCATGGAGGTCACGCCATGATCCGCTTCGGTTGTGCAGCCCTGGTGCTGCTGTCCGCCTGCAATCCCGAACCCGGCAACGACAGCGGAGACGTGGTCGACA
>CALATR010001141.1 GCA_937891875.1 uncultured Pseudomonadota bacterium
CTTCTACCTGGAGACACAGGTGTCCTCGGTCATGCCCACCGAAGATGGCGGCATGATCGTCTACACCTCGACACAGAACCCCACCGAGGTGCAGAAGCTGGTGGCCGAAGTGCTCGGCGTACCGATGAACAAGATCGTCATCGACATGCGCCGCATGGGCGGCGGCTTCGGCGGCAAGGAGACCCAGGCCGCCGGGCCCGCGTGCATGTGCGCCGTGATCGCGCACCTCACCGGCCGGCCGACCAAGATGCGCCTGCCGCGCATGGAAGACATGACCATGACCGGCAAGCGTCACCCCTTCTATGTCGAGTACGACGTCGGCTTCGATGACGACGGCCTGCTGCATGGCATCGAGATCGACCTCGCAGGCAACTGCGGCTATTCGCCGGACCTCTCCGGCTCCATCGTCGACCGCGCCATGTTCCACTCCGACAACGCCTACTACCTGGGCGACGCCACCATCAATGGCCATCGCTGCAAGACCAACCTCGCCTCGAACACCGCCTACCGCGGCTTCGGCGGCCCACAGGGCATGGTCGCCATCGAGGAGATCATGGACGCGGTGGCCCGCGAGCTGGGCAAGGAGATCTACGCCGCCGTCCTCGGGGACGACGGCGGGGGATCGGTGCAGGCCCGGCTTCGGGGAGCCAGCGGCACCAGGAGGCTCAACAAGGTGGTGAAGGAGGCCCACTTCGGACAGAAGGTCGACACCGGGTTCACCCCGATGGACACCTTCGTCGCGGCGTTCGAGGAGGAGTTCGAGCTGGACGTGTCGCGCCTTCGAACCTACGCCGGCGAGATCACGGACCATCTCGACGACAACCTCCCCGAGACCGGAGGACACTGGGAGCCCGTCCGGTGGGCGCTGCGCGTCACGAACCACAGACAGGTGAAGAAGGGCGGACACATGGACTTCGACCACCTCGTCGTGACCGTGGCGCTCACCGGCGTGGGCACCCGCTACGATCCCCTGGGTTGCCTGGGACAGACCGACGACATCCGCTACGACGACTTCGCCGGGAGCGGATCGCATGCCGTCGCCCTGACCGGCAGGGACCGGTTCAAGCCCTGGGATCTCCACAAGCTGTCTGACGCAGAGCGCGAGGATGCACTGCAGGCATACCCCGCGGAGTTCGGTGCCCTCGTCCGCGCGTGCTGGGAGACGAGGCCGGGAAAGTCCCACTGGTACCACGGCGTCCCACACGAGAAGCCGGAGTACCAGGAGAAGCGTGTGCTCCTCGTGATCGGCTACGACTACGTCCGCGACCGGTAGACCGGCCCAGGAGTGCTGCGCCCCGGATCGCCCAGGGACTCCCAGCATCCGCCCGGTGTCTTCACGCCAGCGCGTGGCCTTCGGCGTCGGTGAACTTGCCCATCAGGATCATGATCACGTCGATGAGCGTCCAGACCCCGAGGCCGCCCATGGTCAGGAGCATGATGGCGCCGGTGACGTAGTGACCGGTGTAGAAGCGGTGGCCTCCCAGCGTGCCGGTGAAGATGGCCAGCAGGAGCGTGATCATCCGGGTGCGGCTCGAGAGCTCGAGGGACGTGTTGTCGGCGGTTGCTGGCGTCATCTGGGCACCTCCATTGTGCACCATCCACTACGACGTCCGCCTGGTTGCGCTGGTTGCTGGGTGTATCGGTCGCGGTCGGGTGGACTCGCCTACCGGTGATCCGCGCCCACCACCTGCACCCCGCGCCAGAACGCGACGCGGCCGGCGATCTCCGCCGCGGCGTCCTTGGGGGTGGGGTAGAACCAGGCGGCGTTCTCATTGACAGCGCCGTCGACGACCACGTTCAGGTAGGACGCCGTGCCCTTCCACGGACAGACCGTGTGATGGGTCGACGGGGTGAAGCAGTCCTCGGTGAGCGAGTCTCGGGGGAAGTAGTGGTTTCCCTCGACCACCACCGTGTCATCGGACGCGGCAATGACGGTGTCGTTCCAGATCGCGCGCATCGGGGTCCTCCGGTGTCGAGGGTCCGTATCGACGGCCGCTTCCCCTGGCCACAGCGGCCCCGCCCAGCGTCTCCCGTCCGCAAGGGGCAGGCCACCGGTGCCGCGTGCCTGAAGGCGATCTCCATCGCACGCACTGCCCCGGGACTGGTACAGTCTGCGCTGCACCAACACGGACATGGGAGGGCGCATGAAGGCCAGGAAGATCCCCCACACGGGCGCGAACTTCATTCGTACCGGCCGGGACCTCACCAGTGTCACGCTGGAGACGCTGCTGCGTTGGCAGGAGCAGCTCGGCGAGCTGTACTACATCAACATGGGACCGCTTCCCGGCTTCTACGCGACGGCCGACCTGGGGATGGTCGACGAGATCCTGCTGAAGCAGCGGGCGCGCTTCAAGAAGTCCTCGATGTACGACGGGCTGTCGCTGATGACCGGCAAGGGGCTCGTCACCAACGAAGGCGAGCACTGGAAGCGGCAGCGCCGGCTCGCCGCACCCGCCTTCCACATGGCGCACCTCCAGAAGGTGTTCTCCCTGATGCTGGAGGAGATCGACACCTGCATGGATCAGCTGGAGCAGCGCGCCGGCGAGGTCATCCACTGGGAGCAGGTCGTCATCGCGCTGACCATGAACGTGGTCGTCAAGGGGTTGATCGGGGTGACCCTGGCGGGGGACACCGAGCGCTTCGCAGCCGCGTCCCAGCTTGGGCTGGCCCACGCGATGCGCCTGTGGAAGGACCCGTTCTTCAAGTACACCCAGCACATCAGCGGAGCGAAGAAGCGGTTCGACACCGAGAATGCGTTCCTGGGAGAGCTGATCGACCGGTTCATCCAGGAGCGCCGGGAGACCGGCAACGAGGGCAAGCTCGACGTCATGTCCATGTTCATGACGGCCGTGGACGAGGAGACCGGCGAGCCCATGGACGATCAGCAGCTACGAGACGAGATCATGACCATGTTCCTCGGGGGTCATGAGACGTCTTCGCACACGCTGTCCTGGGGACTGCTTCGCCTGCGCAAGCACCCCGACGTGGTCGACAAGATCCGCGAAGAGGTGGACCGTGTCGTCGGCGATGCGCCCCTGCAGTTCTCCCACATCAGCCAGCTGAAGTACACCGAGATGGTGCTGAACGAGATGATGCGCCTCGATGCGGCAGTCTGGACCATCGCCCGCACCTGCACGGAGACCATCACCTTCTCGAACGGGCTGTCCTTTCCCGCCAACACCCAGTTCATGATCCCGATCTACGCCATCCAGCGCAACCCGAAGTACTGGCCCGACCCGGGGGAGTTCCGCCCGGAGCGCTTCGCCGACGGTCTCCCCAAGAAGGACCTCAAGCACAGCTACATGCCGTTCGGCGCCGGCCCTCGGATCTGCATCGGGAGTCGGTTCGCCATGCTGGAGCTGAGCGCCATCCTGGTCTCCTTGCTGCGCCGGTTCGACGTCGAGATCCTGTCCGAGTCGGCGACCTACGAGGCCGCCATCACCCTGGCGCCGACCAGCCACATCGACATCCGGGTCGGACCCAGGGCGGTGACCCGCTCCAGGGTCGAGGCCGAGGAGCCGGAGCTGGCGGATGTGACGTAGGCGCGGGCCGAAGACGTCGCCGTGACGTCTCGAAGCCGGATTTCCACTCCCAGGTCGATCCACCTGCCGCGTCGCCCACACTGAAGCTTTGCCGGAATCGGAAGACCCAACGGCGGGGAGCGAGATGCTGCGGCGGCGAGTGACAATCTGCGGGGCGCTGCTCCTGGGGCTGGCGCTGACCTCGCCGGCCTGGGCCGGTGGGGCCAACGTGACGGTGGAGCTGCCCTCCGGCGAGGATGCTGCCGCCTGGCGGGCGCCGCTCGAGCTCGCGGGCCTGCACCGTGCTGCACCTGGAAGCGAGACCACCGTGCGCATCGTGGCGGTGGGCGACGTGTGGCGGGTGCAGGCGATCGTGGGGGGTGAGGTCCAGCGCACGGTCGATGTGCCGGAGCCACGCACGGTGCAGGAGCGTGAGGAGCTGGCGTTTCTGGCGCGGGCGCTCGCTCGGAGCATCCAGCCGGGTGGAAGGACCGTCTCGTCGGACCACAACGGCTCTCTCGGCCTCGAGCCCCCGCCGCCTCCCACGCTGGCGCCGGCCCCCGCGCCCTCGACCCCCGCCGCGCCCTCGACC